>JBHLKB010000020.1:0-15169 GCA_048887205.1 Candidatus Hodarchaeota archaeon | reverse complement strand
TGAAATTATCAACTTGCATTTCAAGCTGATCACTGGGTCCTTTGTACCATTGTTTTAAAGTAGCATGAAGAGAACTTTCATGTAAAATTCCAATATGATTTGGCATGATTAAAAAAAATCTATTTTTTTTGTTATAGATATTGAAATTTTTAATTAAAAAGAAAGTAATATAACCGTATCTATAATGTTTTCAAATTGGTTTTTTTAAATTAATTCCTTTAGAACTTATTTAATCAGATTAAGAAGTCCAAATCCAGTTTCAATAAGTTCCCCAAGCCGAGACACAAATCGGGTTGCTGGAGCACCATCAACAACATCATGGTTAAATAATATAGTCATTGTCAGATATTCACGAATTTCTATTTTATTGCCAATTACTCCTGGTTTTTTTATAATTGTTCCAACGCCAAACCCTAACGGATGATTTGTAGTAGGAATTGGCCATCCATGAAATTTACCGAACATGCCAATAGATGTAACTATAATAGTACCCATGAGTTGTTTAACCTTAATTGGATCTTTCAGTCTTCTCTTTATGAAAAATCTTCTAAAAAATGGTGGTAAGGATAGATAAAATTTCGCTTTTCTTTTTATATCATGATCTCCTAATATCGTTGCTCCTCTTATTTCTTCAGATTGAGCTTTTCTTATTTCATCATTGATCTGCTTAACAGTCTTCTTATTCGTTTTTCTGACTACTAAGGGCATCGGAGACTTCACACCAGCAACGGTTTTCTCTACTGTAATGGAAATATCAACATCATCAAATTTAATGATTTTTTTCTTTCCCATCATCATAGAATGAACTTCCTTATATTCACTTGCGGCATGTCCAATACACTTAAGAAGCCAAGCAGTGAAAGATATTTTTACTCCTGTATTCTTCTCATGCTCTCGAATTTTATTTATACCATCTGTTACATCAAATTCAATTAATCCTTTCACATAATGTTTATCATCCCCTAATGCAAGAAAATCTAAAGTTGGGATTCTTACTTTTGGAAATTCAGAGATTTCATAATAACCTATATTGTTTGATTCTTTCATTTTTAAAAATTGTTTTAATAGACTTTAAATACATGATAATTTGGATTTTACGATTTATAAACTCAATCTTGTAATTTAAGCGCTTCATATTCTATTGATGCCCCTTTGCCACGTTCCATATAATAGAATTCAGATTCTTTAGGTTTAAAGCTTTTTTTTAACATCCTTAAAGCTTTTAACCCCTTTTCAAATTCATCGCAAATAAATATATCAATACTGATATATCCATGCTCTGGCCAAGTGTGGAGAGCAGCATGACTTGTTTCTAAAATAGCAATAATACTATATCCATAAGGGATATAATTATGATTATATATATCTAATATTGTTAAACCAGCAGAAGTGAGGGAATCTAAAAATATTTGACCAATTTTTTTATTGTTCAAGACTAGGTCTTGTGAGGTAAATCGCATTTCTCCTATAAAATGAAAACCAACTGGAAGAAATTGAGGGTAAGCTTGAGATTTTACTTCAGAAGTATATATTGGATGTGAACTTAAGCTAAGATCATACTTATCACTTGGATTTATTACTGATTGCAAATAGTAAAGATGACTAAATTTACCTATTATGCTTGCACCTTCATAATGATTGAAATCAGGGATCATTTCATTAATAATAAATCCATGGTCTAATATTGATAATTGTAGTTTCTGCATTTCTTCTGGAGGTTTACTCCCAAAACTAAGAAGACATTTTTTACCGATTATAGGATAATTTTTTCCATTGATGAAGATATTCGACTTTAATACTTGACTTGCTCTTTTCAGAAATAATCTTAAACCTTCGTTAGTATAAGGAGGATCCATTATAACTATATCGAATTTATTCAAGATGTTTTTAGGGCATGGCTCTCTTAAATCATGAGATAGAACATTAAAATTATTTAAAGAAAGTTGCTCTGCGGAATTTGAGAGAAAGTTTAATACCCTATTGTCTATATCCAATACAGTGATTTCCTTAGATAATTTAGTTAGACCAAATGCTAATGATATAAGGTCATCGTCCCCTAGAAAAATAATATTTCTCCCTTCAATATCTCCCTTTTTGAGTAAATATAATGTTTTTTTTATTACTGTGGAGAGATCTGCATGAGATTGATCAAAAGCAAATTCTGGTTTTGGGCGATTATTAAGAAAATCTTTTATCTTGTTTAAATAATCAAATTCTTCTGGTAACTCCCTCATGGTGCTATCAAAATCTCCTGGAAGAGGATCGTAATCAAAAATTAAATTTAATTTTGTTCTTACCCACTCTCTTCCTTTTTCACCAAGAAAATTTCGCTTCTCAATAATACCCGCTTTTACTAACTCACTTCTAACAGCAGCAATAGTTGGAATTGCAATTCCTGTTTTTTGAGCTACTTTTTTATTTTTAAGAGAAGGAAAGCGAAACATTGTGAGTAAAATTGAGCGAATACCTTCGATACCCTCAGCTAATTGTGCTCTCTTAGCGATAATTGTTAAAGTCTCTTCTGCTTCAGCATCCATAAGTTAACTCATTAAGCTAATTTTTTATACGCCTAAAGAATTTAATATAAACTTGTTAATAACATTATCCTTTTAATTTAAAATAAAAATAAGAATTATTTTTAACAATCTTTAGAATCTTTTAAAAAAATTAAAAAACACTAAGGTAGATAATATTATAATATGAAAGATTGGGAAAAAGAGTATAAAAAGAAGGTTACCTCAATTCAAAAAGCAATTCAACATATCAAGTCTGGGAATCGAGTTGTAATTGGACACGCCGCTGGGGACCCAATTGTGTTAGTGGATGAATTGGTAAACCAGAAAGATAGGCTCCAAAATGTAGAAATTGTTCACATGGTTCCATTGAGAGAATGTAAGTATTGTTTACCAGGAATGGAAAAACATTTTCGCCATAATTCATTATTTGTCGGTGCTGGAACTCGAAAATCAATAAATGAAGGTCGGGCTGATTATACACCAGTTTTTTTCTCTGAAATTCCACGCCTTTTTAAAGATTATATCTTACCTGTTGATGTTGCATTTATTCAACTCTCCCCACCAGATGACAATGGATATTTAAGTTATGGAATTTCAGTTGATTACACCATGGCTGCCGCAGAAACTGCTAAGATTGTAATTGCTGAAGTTAATAAACAAATGCCCCGAACAAGAGGTTCTCATATTCATATATCTCAGATTGATTATGTCGTAGAAACTAATAGAAAATTATTAGAAATCCCCCTTCCTCAGATTACAGAATTAGAAGAAAAAATTGGGAAATATGTCGCTTCATTAGTTCCAGATAAAGCAAATCTTCAGTTAGGAATTGGAGCAATCCCCGATGCAGTATTACATTTTTTAACTGACAAAAAAGATTTAGGAATTCATTCAGAAATGTTTTCTGATGGAGTCGTTGATCTTTATGAAAAAGGAGTAATAACAAATAAGTATAATAATCTTAATCCCGGTAAATTTACAGCAACTTTTCTAATGGGTACAAGACGCCTTTATGATTTCGTTGATGATAACCCGAATGTTGACATGCAGCCTGTTGATTATACGAATAACATTACGATTGCAGGTAAAATTAACAATCTAATCTCAATTAATTCTGCTATAGAAGTTGATTTGTTTGGGCAAGTTTGTGCTGATACCCTCGGTTATCAGCAATATTCCGGAGTTGGGGGTCAAGTAGATTTCGTAAGAGCATCTAGTTTATCACCAGGAGGAAAATCTATAATTGCTTTTCCGTCAACAAACAAAAAGAAGACAATTTCACGAATAGTTTCTTGCATAAAAGAAGGAGCGTGTGTAACAACCTCCCGGTTTGACACTCATTATGTAGTTACTGAATTTGGAATAGCAGATCTACGAGGTAAAACCGTTCGAAAAAGAGCAAAAGAACTAATAAACATTGCTCATCCAAATTTCCGTAACCAACTAAAGGAAGAATTTAATATAATATTTTAAAAATTTCTAAAATTTTTCCAAATCTTTAGATAATATATAATTAGAAAAAGATTTTAGTTATTTTTAATTAGAAAAGATGTGGATATAGCAACTCTCTTAATAACTTATGGGATATTATTTATTGGTGAATTAGGAGACAAAACTCAATTAATTGTTTTTAATCTCGCTTTAGAATACAAGAAATTCTATAAAGTTGGTATAGGTGTCACTATAGGATTCGCCCTTTTAGTATCCATTGGTGTTTTTTTTGGAACGGTTATTACTCAATTTATTCCACTTTTTGTAATTTCAATAGTCTCTGGAATTGTTTTTATTATAATTGGGATTCTGGAAGCACGAAATCTTAAAAAACTTTATTTAGAGAAAAAACAGGGTGAAATTAACACATTAGAAAACAAAAGTTATGATAGTAAACTAGAAGATTCAAAAGATTTTTCAAAGAAGTTTCAGAATTTAAAAAAAAATCCATATTTAGCAGGATTTATATTTATTTTTTTAATGGAATTAGGAGATAAGACACAAATTTTAACAATTTCTCTTGCCTCAATTTACTCCTTTCCGATTGAAGTTTGGTTAGGAGCATTTTTAGCTTTAATCTCTGTAGCATGGATTGGAATCCTTTTTGGTGCTTTTATTGCACGAAAAATATCAAAATTTTATCTAAAGTTAATTTCTACTTCTATATTTATTTTTGTTGGAATTTTAATTTTAATAACAACATTCTAAATTCTTAAAATATAATAAGAGTGCTAACCATGAATTCATTACTAATTTTTTATTCAAGAAAGGGTAGAACTAGAAAAGTTGCTGAATTAATCTCCAGCAGCTTAAATTGTGAATATGAAGAAATTATTGACACTAAGAAACGAACTGGCTTTATTATCGGGTTCTTTAAATGTGGATATGCTGCAACAAGAGAAAAACTTACAAAAATCAAAAAATTTCAAAAAAATCCTGAATTATATGATTTAATAATATTAGGAACTCCGATATGGAATAGTAGAATGACACCTGCTATAAGAACATATATTTCTAATAATTTAAGTAAACTTAAGAATGTCGCATTTTTCTGTACTGAGGGCGGAAGTGGTGGACATAAAGCATTTGAAAGTATGGCTAAATTAAGTAAGAAAGAACCACTATCTACTTTAGAGATTACGAAAAAAGATATAAAGAAAGACATACATATTGATAAGATCAATTCTTTTATCCAAGATATAAAAAGTGCTTAATACTTTACTTCTTGATTAACTAATATGTATTCTTCTAAATTCAATTTTTTTTAAAATTCGAATTTTCGTTATAAAAAAACATAATCTAAGAGTTTTTAATAATTGTTTGCTGGGAACTTAGATAAGAATGTGTTAATAATAATAGTCTTTAAAACTTATATTAATTAAAAAGTATATATTAAAAGATATTCGATTTAAATGGTATATTTTCAGATTAGTCCCGTCGGATTTGATTGTGGATTAGATAAAAACAATTGTGAAAAATATCCAGATTTCTGTAAAGAGTGTGTTAAAGCTCACCTCGAGAAGTTTGGCTTGGATCTTAAGCATAATATAAAATTCACTATAGTAGATTCTGAAGAAAAACGAATTCAGATGTTTCAAGTTTTAACATGGCAGAAGTTTTTAGATGTTTTAAACATAAAACACATTTTATTAATGGCTAAAGAGTCCGGGTTAACAATAATTGATTATCCGATTTCTGGGGCTGGGGTCAATACACAATTATTAACAGGATTTATTCAAGCAAATATATCCTTTTCAGTATCGAGTAATGTTTCAAATGGAGATACAGCTAATGGAAAAAATCATCGATTTTATGAATTCCAATATGAAAATTTCAATATTTTACTTAAAAGTGGGCAATTTATTAGAACCTGTTTAGTCTTAGATCATAAAGCTTCTGATAGTTTGAAAGCTCTTGTTATCGATTTTTTAAATGACTATGAAAGTAGATATCTTGATAAAATTAGGAAACATTTAAGAAATGGAATGATGAATTTTGCAGATACACTAGATTTCATAGTTGATACTTTTAATGTTAAATTAGTCTTCCCAATGGTTCTAACCCACACATTTCTACCAGATACATTGGAATTAATCAAAAAGAATCCTATACAAAAAGCTATAATTGATTTTGCTAAAGAACTTCTAATTTCAAAACCCTTTTTTTTTATCATTAACCTACTCGATAAAGTCCAAAAAATTGTTAATATTGAAATAAATACTCTTCTCTATGAAATCTATCAACTTTTAGAAAAAAATGTCATCCTTCCAACTACGATTGAAACTGCTGAAACTAATATTTTACAATTTCAAGAATCACAAGCAACAAGAATTGCAAATAATGAACTAATATCTTCAATTATAGCTAATGATGATGCAATACATGAATTAAAAGAAAGAGCTAAATATATGAGCGAAGAAGAAGTTAGAAAGTCTATTAATACATTTATTAAAAAAGCTGAAACTGCTGAAAAGGCTTTAATTTATAAGGAAGCACAACAAGAGTATGAGAAAGCTCTTTACTTAGCTACTGGTTTTGATTTAAAAGAAGATATTGGAAGAATCTCATTTATGGTATTAGAACTAGATAAGAAAATTAAGGAACTAGAGTTAGAATATGTCTTAAAAGCAGGAGAAAATGCTGAGAAACGAAAAGATTACATCAATGCTATCAACTACTATAAACAAGGATTAAATATTCTAAAAGACGTTCAAGGTATAAATGGGAATGAATCTAGAATTAAAAAACTAGAAAAAAAGATTTTAAACCTTCAAAAACATTTGAAATAATAAAAACTAGAGATTTTTGGATTTATCTAGATTATTATCAAAAATTATATTTTAATTTCTCAAGGCAAGAAAATGGAGTCAGATACTGAAGAAAAATTAAATAATGAAACTGAAGGTTTTAAAACAAAGCTTTTAGAAGAAAGAAACATCAGCTTTAAAGTGGCTCTGATTGCTATTACTGCCGCCCTTTACATTGCCTTGGGATATCTTTTCCAGCCCATAAGTTTCTTAGGATTACAATTCCGGGTAGCAGAACTAATTGTAGGAATGTGTATAATATTCCCTCTTGAGGGACTAACTGGTAAGGTAATTGGTGTTTTTTTTGTTAATTTAACCTCACCATTAGGACCGATTGATTTAATCAGTTGCATCGTAAATGTTCCAGCACTTTATTGTATTATATTATTGAGAGAAAAAAAATTCTTAAAATATCTAGGTGGAGTTTTGTACGCGATTATCATATCAATCTATGTTACAATTGTTCTAACTATTGCTTTCCCACAATCGATTTGGTGGCTGAATTTTGTTCAAGTTTTAACTGCCGAAATAATTCTTGCGACGCTTGGAATATTATTATTTGACATTATCAGATCAAGAATCAATATATAAGGAAATTCAGAGTAAAAATTACTGAAGTTTATAGCCCTCATTAAGAGCTTTTAGATTTATTTCTAACTTTTTACCTGATAAAAACTCTTTTAGGGAATTTTCAACCACATCTCTTTTTATTGGTAAGAATCTTATAATATAACCTAAAATAATAATATTCATAGTTTTTGGATTTCCTATATATTTTGCTACAATCTCCAAAGCTGGAATAAAGTAAAGCTTGTCTGAGTTTTCAAAGAGAATATTCAATAAAGAACGTATAGAAGGATATTCAATGCCCTGTATTAGGTTCTCATAAGTAGATATTACTAATTTAGTAGTTTTATCTGGTTTTACATATTTGAGAGCATTTAATATACTACTTTCCTCTAGTGCGATTATCATATCCGCTGATCCCATCATTGGTATTGGGGCATTTAATTTATTTCCAAAGCGTAGGAAACAAGTCACGTTACCGCCTCTTTGACTAAGACCATGAGTTTCAGAAGTTATTACGTTATAACCTTGACTCATCAACGCATTCCCTAATATTTGCAATAAAAGGATTGAACCTTGTCCACCTAATCCTGTAATTATTATTGTATAATTTTCGAAAGACATTATAACTCCCCTCTATTAATTGCATTATTTGGACAAATTTCTTCACATATCCCACAACCTAAGCATAAATTTGGATTAATATAGGCAAAACCATCCTGTTCATCCATAGCGGGACATAGAAATTGACTATAACATATGCCACAATTATTACATAATTCAATGTCAACGTATCTTGTTAGCAGGGCTTGTCTTTTAATAGTTTTTTGAATACATTCATCCTTTATAATAATGACGTGCAAATTCCTATTTTCCAATATATCAATTCCTTTTTCATAAATCAAGTCTTTCAATTTTGCATAATATTTCTCATCCTCATTTTCATAATGCTTAATTACATTAATGTGAGCCCCACTACCTTCTAAAAACTCTTCTAAATTTATACTCTCCTTAAAGCTTCCTTCTTCATAATAGCGTGTATCACTCCCAGGATGTGGTTGTTGCCCCGTCATACCGATCCATCCGTTATCTAATATGAGTACTAAAATTGGAGCTTTATTATAAACTCCATTTAGAAGTGCAGGAATTCCGGAATGAAAGAAAGTTCCATCTCCTATAATTGCTATGTTTAAGCTTCCGTTCATTTGAGCAACTCCTTGAGCTAAAGCTATACTTGACCCCATACAATACTTAACATTTGCAAAAGAGAAAGGAGGTAAAGCTAAAAGTGTATAGCACCCTATATCTTGGTAAAAGTAAACATCCTTTCCTGTACGTGATTTAATTTTTTTAACAGCTTTTTTTAAAGCATACCCCGTTGTTCTATGGGGACATCCGGCACATAAAATAGGTAATCTCGTCAAATTCGTATATTTTCTTTCTATAATTTGTTGTAAATCTATTTTTGGTTTTAAATTGGTTATTTTAATTAAAGCCAATGCAACTTTAGTAGGATTTAATTCTCCAACCATAGAAAATAACGAACTTTCTTTTGAATAAGAAAATGGATTCTTCCCATGAATTTTTACCTTGAGATCATTTATATGCGCAATCGCTAAAACTTGAGTTTCAATATACGTATCATTTTCTTCTACAATTAATACATTTTCACAACTCTTAAGAAAAGATGCAATTTTTTTTACTGGGAGGGGATTTATGAAGCCAATCTTAAGAATTGGTGCTTCAACTTCAAGGAAATTTAACGCTTCGAGCACATAGCTGTATGATACCCCACTAGTTATAATCCCTAAATTAAATTTATTTTCCACATTTTTATTTTCAACTTTATTTAACGAACTATTTTCAGATATTTGTAACGCTCGATTCATTCTATGGTATATATGATTTTCCTTCATATCCAAAAAATAAACTCTTGACGCAACATTAAACTCTTTTGATAGATCAAAATCACTTTTAATTTCTGATTGCTTTATTTCTCCGATAATTACATTACTCCTAGCATGAGAAACCATAGTAACAGTCCTTAATATTACTGGAAGCTTCAATTCCCTTGATAATTTAAAAGCTTCTTTAGTAAATTCTAAACATTCCTGTGGATTACTCGGTTCTAATGCTGGTATTTTAAAAAGGTTTAAATAATTTCTAGAATCCATTTCTACGGCACTCGAATGCTGTTGTGGATCATCAGCAATTAAAATTATCATCGCTGAATTCTTATTTTTTGGATATGTAGTAGCAAGAGCAAATAAAGGATCTGACGCAACATTCAGTCCTACATTTTTCATGCCTACCATAGCAGTAGCGCCTCTAGCATACGCCGCACCGGCAACTTCTATCGCAACCTTTTCATTAATACTGGTTTCTACCCATTTAATGCCTACTTTCTTATAAATATCCATAAGTATTTCTCCAACTTCAGAACTGGGTGTGCCAGGATAATAAGTATAAATATCTATTCCACTTTCTAAAGCACCACGAACAATCGCTTCGTTCCCTAGAAGAAACTTTTCACTACCAGGCTTACCAACAACAATTTTATTAAAACTCATTGTCTTGAGAAATAATTTCAAAATTATTATGTATTAGCAAAAATTCCCTTTGCCATAAATCTTTACTATTTTTAAAAATTACTAACTGAATCAATTTTAGATATATTATATAAATAAAAAGAAGAAATATTGTTTAGAATTGATCCTTAACTAGATATCCAGTATAATGAATACCATTTTCAGGACTTACTCCACCTAGAAAGATAGATTCACAATTTATGATCTTCCAGCCTTCTTGAAGATGTTTATTAATAATTTCCTCGAATTGATATGGTTGAAAATCTTTTTTTCAAATTTTTAATGGTAAAATGTAAGTTACCACTTTAAATTGTTGCGGCATAAAATTCTACACCTATATTTGGGGAAAAAATTTTAACTAAAGAAATCTTTCTT
This sequence comes from Candidatus Hodarchaeota archaeon, assembly GCA_048887205.1. Classification (GTDB taxonomy): domain Archaea; phylum Asgardarchaeota; class Lokiarchaeia; order Sigyniarchaeales; family SOKP01; genus Loki-b32. Next base: position 4,825 of record JBHLKB010000020.1, on the reverse strand, counting down.
CGAATTTAAATAATAGTTATTCTCTAATAACAATCTCTTGGAGCTAATGAGTAGGGAAAGGTAGGTCTTAAAAATTTTCTCAAATCATAACATAAATGACACTCATTGACATATTGCTGATTTTGTTGAAAACCTTGTTCCTTAGCAGTTTTTAATAATCCTATAGGGCCTTCCCTCCAAATACTTGATAAAATGGGATTTTTATCAACATCATAATCTTGAATAATTTTTGTTAGGGATTGAATGTTAGTATTCCCTATACAGATTCCGGGACAAAGTGTTACATTACCTTCGTAATCTATTTCAATAGTATCTGGATTTTGAAGATCTCCTTCTATCCAAAATGGCACAGGACACTTTCCTAAAGGTAACTCTGCCCTTAGATTTAGATATTCTATTAAACCTATACCTCGTCCTTCTACACTCATAGGATATCTATGAAATTCTATATTTTCTATTTCCCCCAATAATTCTAAATTATTATTTGTGATTTGATTAAAATAATTATTCATGGTAATATCATTAACAAAATAACTATCTACATATATATCTCCAAATCCAAGAGTTGTTGCTGCTTTTAGACCATTCCTAACATATTCTAAAGGAATAAATTCTTGATGAAAAAAGTCCGAACTGAAAGTTAATACACTTAATCCAACTTTTTTTAATCGGTCTAATTTCTTATATGCAATTTTCTCATTTTCTGCCCAAAAACTGTTAGTAATTACACCTCTGCGAGGAATATCAAAATTTTTTGCTTGTTTTATTATATATTCTAAACATTCAAAATACAAAAAAGGCTCACCTCCATGGACCCAAACAGATTCCAATGGTCTTAAATCTGTCAATTCTTTTAAATATTTTAAAACTTCTTTCTTTTTAATATATCCAGTTCGATTTGGTCCTGCCTTATAACTACAATGCTGGCATTTCGCTATACACTTAAATGTAAGAAGAAAATCAACATGCTTAACTCGCAAAAGAATATCACCCTTAATTAAAAATAATTCATGATTATATTAAATTTACGAATCTGTGTAAAAATTTAATATAAAATCCAAAATACAATTTAATAAACATTATAGAATCTAATGTTATTAATTTGAAATTGTAATTTTTCTTTATTATATTAAAGATTTGGTGTTATTTATGTTGTTTAAAGAAAAAGTAATACTAATAACTGGTGCTAGTGGAGGGATTGGAAGTGTGACTGCTCGATTATTTGCCGAAAATGGAGCTAATATTGTAATTAATTATCTTTCTTCGACCAAAAAAGCAGAAGAAACATTAAACATGGTTAAAAGTTTAGGAGTAGAAGCTATAAAAATCAAAGCCGATATTTCTAAACCGAATGAAGTAAAAGATATGTTCGCTAATACTATAAAAGAATTTGGTAAAATTGATGTCTTAGTGAATAATGCTTCAAAACATCCTCCTCCAATATTTGAATTCCATAAACCTGATTGGGAACTTTGGAAAGAGATGGTTCGTGTAAATATGATGGGAATTATTGTCTGTTCTCATTTTTCATTCTCATATTTAAAAGAAACTAATGGTAATATTGTTAATGTGGTAATGGATTACGATCCCGGTGGATTAGGTTATGTTCTGACTAAAACGGCGGGTACTCCATTAACTAGAGGATTAGCAAAAGAATTAGCACCCATAAGAGTTAATGCGGTATCTCCTGGCGTAATTGAAACATGGGAAATGAGTGAAAACGAAAAAGCTGAATGGTTAAAGACAATAATTATTAAAAGAATTGGTCAACCTTTAGATATTGCAAAAGCAATTTTATTTTTGGCCTCTGATGATGCAGCATATATTACTGGAGAAACCCTTCATGTGGATGGAGGTCGTCAGCTATTAGTATAAATGAATACTAAAACAATTAAATAAACTATTATCGAAATATTGTATATGAATAGTTTCGATAGAATATGGTCCGCATTAAATCTTGAAAAACCAGATAGAATTCCCACTCATACAATAAATATTGATGGAAATGTTGCTGATAAGATATTAGGAAAACCAGAGAACACCGCATTTGATGTCTTTAATGAGATGGAGCAAAAATACCCCGATAAATGGGTAGAAAAGATTAATCAAATTCTTGATGATATTGAAATTGGTGTTTTTGCAAAATCAGTTCGAGCAGGCTATGAACTAGGCTTTGATGGTGTTGGTATTCAATATATTCCATTTATCCTCGAAAGTCAAACTGAGATGACAGATATATTTGGAAAGAGACATAAAGTAAGAAATATAGATGGAAATCCATACCCTGATTATTATGGTGGTTATATTAAGAATAGAGAAGATTGGGAAACATACCCTAAACCAGATTTAAAAGAAGAATATAGAAAAGCTAAAAAATTCTATAAAGGAGTCTTTAGAAAATGTCGTGATATTAAAGATGATATTTGTATTTTTGCTCAAAATGCTCTAACATCTGTCTTTCCACCCGTTTGGCAAGGAATGGGAATGGCTTATTTTGCGCGTGCATTAAAAAATGATCCAAAATTAATCAAAGAACGTTTTCGCTTTTGCACGGATTTTACATTAACTGTTTTTAAAGCATACCACGATTGTGGAGCTAAAATATTTCTTGAGGGAGGAGACATTGCCCATAAAGGAGGTCCTATTATTAATCCAAAATATTTTGATGAATATCTCCTTCCTCGTTATAAAGAAGTTTCAGAACAAATACATGATTGGGGAGGTAAATACATATTACATACTGATGGTGATGTTACAACTCTTTTAGATTTTATAGTAAATTCTGGTTTTGATGGACTTCAATGCCTTGAACCTCCATTTGTCGATCCTTATTATGTAAAAAAGAAGGTTGGAGATAAACTCTGTTTATCTGGAAATATCGATACACGACACATTTTAGTAGATGCTTCAAAAGATGAAGTAGAACAAGCAGTTAAAAATGCTATTAAAGCGATGGGGCATGGAGGGGGATTCATGGTATCTCCTGCTAACTTTCACCCGATGATTTCACCTAAACGATTAAAATGGATGATTGATGCAGTAAACACCTTTGGAATTTATTCATTAAAATCCCTTTAGGGCTAGTATAGTTATTATTTAACAATTAACTAACAATATTAAAAAAAAATATAAATAATTAGTAGTGGAAAAAAATGGCAAGACCTAAGGTTATATTACCTGAAAATGGAATAGATGAATACGAAATTCTAAAGCAGATGGAAGAAATACGTAAAGAGGATATAAATTGGAGAGATGGTAAGGTATGGAGTTTAGTTTATCATGCTACAGATACTCATACTGAAATGCTCAAAAAAGCTTACACTATGTTTTTCTCTAAGAACGCATTAAGCCCAATAGCCTTTCCAAGTTTAAAAAAATTTGAAATAGAAGTAATCTCTATGACTATTGACCTATTTAATGGAGATAAAAGATGTTGTGGAAGTATGACTTCGGGTGGAACTGAAAGCATTCTAATGGCTATAAAAGCATATAGAGATTGGGCTAGAGAAAAATTTCCTGATATTAAAGAGCCAGAAATGGTTTTACCTAGCTCTGCTCATCCCGCTTTTGACAAAGGGGCGGATTATTTTGGAGTTAAATCTGTGAGAGTGCCTGTAGATAGTGAAACCCATCGAGCCGACGTAGAAGCTATGGAAAAGGCGATAACTAATAAGACAATTTTCATGGTTGGTTCTGCATGTGATTTTCCAAGAGGTGTTGTAGATCCCATCTCAGAACTTAGCCCTATTGCTCAAGATCGCAGTATAGGATTACATGTTGATGCCTGCCTTGGAGGTTTTATGTTACCTTTTGTAAAAAAACTTGGTTATCAAGTTCCCGATTTCGATTTCTCAGTACCAGGAGTTACATCTATTTCAGCAGATGTTCATAAATATGGCTATGGTGCTAAGGGAGCATCTACTATACTATATAGAAAAGAAAGAATCTGGAAACATCAATTTTCGGTATATACTGAGTGGTCAGGAGGAATCTACATATCACCATCTATGAGGGGCACACGTCCCGGAGGAGCAATATCCGCAGCATGGGCTGCTATGAAACATTTAGGGATGGATGGATATCTGAATTTAGCGAAAATTGTTATGGATGCTTCAAAGAAATTAATAGAGGGAATTGATAAGATCCCGGAGTTATATATTCTTGGAAAACCTGCGATGAGCGTTTTTTCTTTTACATCTGATACAATTGATATTTATCATTTAGGTGATGTTTTGGATAAAAAGGGATGGCATTTAGACCGAATTCAATTCCCAAATGCATTACACATGATGGTTAATCCTCATCATGTTAAGATTGTTGATTCTTTCTTGAGAGATCTCCAAGAAACCGTAAATGAAGTTATTTTACATCCCGGAAAATCTACTGATGGAGACGCTGCTATATATGGCATGGTAGCTAGCTTACCTGACCGTGATAAAGTTAAAGATTATATCATTAATTTCTTGAAAAGCCAATATAAAATTAAATAATCTGATCTATGGATATGACCATAATAAATGATTATATCCAAAGAGGATCACTTTTTTCATGCCTAAGACTTTAACGGAAAGATTACCATCTCATTTAACTTTTGATTTCTTGATTTCTAATTTATCTGCTGATCTTAGGATAAAAAAACTTATCAATGCACCTATTAAAAATGGCATCAGTATTTGAAGCCAAAATAATTCAATTGGTAATAAATAAGTTTATAATACTATCCCACTCCATGTTTACCAGCATAAATCGCGCATCCTAACTGTAAAAAGTATGTAATCCCTGTAATCGCTCCATATAAGACTCCTAATATCCAAGTTAACCCCCA
>JBHLKB010000019.1:4525-16056 GCA_048887205.1 Candidatus Hodarchaeota archaeon | reverse complement strand
TCGTTCTGAAGGTGGAGACGAATAAGGTTCTAAAAATTTCGCTAATTCTTCATTTGTAGTCGATATGGAAAACCCTACAGTGCACCAAGTGTCATCAGCGATTTTTTTAAGAATATCAAGATCTCTTGTGACTAGTTTTGATTTAGTTGCGATATTAATTGGAAATTTATGCTTTGCAATAACTCGAAATACTTTCCTGGTGTGTTCAATTTTTTTTTCAATTGGTTGATAAGCATCATTTACACCACCTGGGGCAATTACATCAGGTAATAAGGTTCTTGCCCTTTTTAATCTCTGATCTAATTTCTTATCAAAATCAGTCTTAATAATGACTTCATTTTCAAAGTTATCTAAGTAATATCGCTGACTTCGTGCATCGCAATAAATACATGCGTGGGCACACCCAGAATAAGTATTTAAAGTATAACGCGACCAAAACCATGAATCTGGGAATTTTAATTTGTTTAACGTTGTTTTGAATTCTTTGTAAGTATATTTAACCATTATTTTGATTAGTTCTTTAGTATTGGTCAATAATAAAATAACAAATTTAAGATTGATGAAAGAAATATATTTTGATTTAAAAATAGTGAAAAAACGCCTTTTTAATACAAGTAAATAAGTGATCTGATATGGAAATGGAATGTATTTAGCAGGCGTTTTTTCAACAGTAACATACAACTTTGTAAATTTAACTTTTTGCTTTTTAAATTATTAAAGGATTATTTTTTTTCAAACAATCAAAATTTCGTGAAACCCCCCTTTCACGAAATTTTTTTATTATAAGATTCGCTCTAATATGAGTTTAAAAGCGTAAATATGCGCGATCCGGGAATTGAACCCGGGTCATCGGCTTGGAAGGCCGAGATCCTGACCACTAGACTAATCGCGCTTTAAAAATTTGGAAAATAGTGTAAGATTAGAAATTTACCATTTCTTATAACTTTAGCGATTTTAATGGATTCTATTAGTTAGTTCATAATAGGTTATAATTCTGTTGATAACAACCCATGCATCTAAAGAGTGATGTGAAATAGAAATCAAATTTTCTGAAAGATTAATAATATTATTTGAGAAACTGCTTTTTTGAAATCCACCTATAATTGCTATATAATTTTTAGTAAGGTCCTCTATAAAAAAATCTTTATAATTAGTCATTAACTTTCCCTTACTCGAAAATAAATATACTTCAGGATTATCAAATTCATCTAAAAGTTCTTTTAAGTTTCCTTTAAAAGGAACTATTAATTTTGAAGTTTCTGTCTCTATATTGCCATCTATTAGCATTTTAGCCATTAATCCTTTAAATCGATTATAATTTCTTGCGATTCTAATTTTTGGATTGAATTCAAAAATCTTGTTATGAATTGTATGGATATAAATTTTTAAATTACCTGTTTTGTTTAATGGCGACCCTAGTGCATTAAGTAAACAAACTTGGGTTATATCAGGCCTCCCTCTTTTTTCAAAATTTTTTAGATTTTTCATTGCAGAAAAATGTAAGGCATTATCTAAGAGTTGTGAAGAATAAATCCCTGAAGATAAGTTTTTTTGAACAGCAGAATGATTTCTTATATTCTTTGGAATTAATTCTAATCCGCATTCAACTAAAATAATAATTAATGGCATAATCAGTTGCAGTTAGTTTATGATATCAAAACTTCTTGTTTTTTTAATTTAATAAAGTATCTAGTGGTTTTATTGCACTCAAAACAAGTTAAGGAGATATGAGAGCCTTTTCCTTTTTGCGAATGCATTCTAACTCTATAATTTAACCCAGGGTATAAGAACATTTTACATTTATGACATATACGTTTTTTCCACTCAAAAGGGATTTTTATTTTGGCTCTTTGGGCATATCGTCTTGCTAAATAAGTATATCTATTTGCTAAAATTTTATTTTCAGGGAATATTTCATGAGCTTTTTGAAATAGATAAAGCATTCGGGAATTTGCAATTTTTTTTACTATGTACTTAAGATTTCTATTACTTCTAGACATCTAAATTATCATGAGTGTTTTTTTAAATTTAACTTTTTAATCTCATAAAGAGAAAGGACACAAATCTTACCTCTAATATCTAGTATATGAGAATTTGTTAATTTCGAAATTTCATTAGCTAATATTTTTATATTTGATTTAGTTGCAATAGACCTTAATATTTTTATTTTTATTATTTTATACCTTTTTAAAAGTTTAAGAATGTGATTTATGAACTCTTTTGTTATGCCCTTCTTACCCAGAATGACATGAGGCTCTCCAAGCATCACTTTTTTAAAATCCTCGTTATACCCCATCTTTTGTTCTTAAAATAATAAAATTTTTAATTTATTTTGACTTTTAAAACGTATCATATTTAATAAAGAACTATAGAATTAAAGATTAGCATGTCAATATATGTCGTTCAGCCAGAGAAAATAGTTGAAGAGATCGCCGAGAAACTCAAACAATATCCTGAAATTTCCCCTCCTGAAGGTTCAGAATTTTGGAAAACAGCATTTTTTAAAGAATTAGCACCCCTAGATTCTGAAAATTTCTGGTATATCAGAAGTGCTTCAATTCTTAGAAAGGTAAAGAAATTTGGACCCATTGGTGTTAACAAACTTAGGAAATTGTATAGTGGAAGAAACAGAAAAGGCTCAGGTTTGCATCATTCTGCTAAAGGAAGTGGAAAAATCATAAGAGTAATTTTACAGCAATTGGAAAATGCTAAATTAATTGAGAAAAAGGAAAAAGAAGGAAGAATAGTATCTGCTGAAGGAACAAGTTTTTTAGAAAGAACGGCATATTCAATTTTACGACATAAAACTTAAAATTTGCAATGTTTAGGGATTTGTATTGAGTAACGAGGAAGAATTAGATAATATAAGAAGAAGAAAATTAGAGGTTTTAAAGCAGCAAGCTGTACAACAACAAATAGCAGAAGCTCAACAAAAAGAGTTTGAAGCTAAAAAATATCAACTTATGAGGAATATATTAAGCCCAGAAGGAAGGCAGAGGTTAGAAAATATTAGGATGGTTAAGCCAGAATTTGCAGAACAAGTAGAAATGCAACTAATTCAATTATTTCAGGCGGGAAAATTAAGAGGTGCTACACCTTTGCCGGATAATGCTTTTAAAAAGCTTTTAGAACAAATTTCTTCACTTGATAGAAAAAAAGAATTTAATATTAAAAAATAATTATAAAAATTACTACTATTTTAAGAGATTAGGATTAATGGCTAGAAATAAAGATTTACCATCTAAATTACGAAGAGCTAAAAAAGCAAAGCAAAGTCAAACAATTCCAAGCTGGATTACCATTAAAACAAAACGTAGAATTAGATCAAGTCCTTACTCGAGAAGATCATGGAGGAATACTAGACTCAAGCGAGATTAAATACTATTTATATAATTAAAGATTGGAATGAAGTAAAATGGCAAAAAAAGAAAAAGAAATTAATTTAGATGATTTAGAAGAAGAATTAACAGATTCTGAAGAAGAACTAGAAGAAGAAATTGAAGAGATTGAAGAATTTAGTCTAGATGAAATTTCTGAGGAAGAAGAAATAAGTGAAATTTTTGAGGAAGAAATTGAAGAAAGAGAAGAAATTGAAGAAGTGGAGGCTCCTAAAGAAGAAATTATTGATGAAAGAATATATATTGTTCCTCTCGCGAAGGCAAGAAAAGGACCTAGAAATAAACGTGCTAAAAAAGCAATCAGGTATCTTAGGGATTATATATCACGTCATTTTAAACCAGAGTCTTTGGTAATTACTCAAGAGGTTAATGAGCACATTTGGTCAAGAGGGATTCAAAAACCACCACGAAAATTAAAAGTAAGAGCTACTAAAAATATTGATGGATTGGTGGTTGTCTATTTAAGTTAAAATTTACCAATTATATTAATTCTAAATTAATATACTCTTTTTAGATAAAATTAAAAGAATCATAATCAACTCAGTCTATTATAAATGGCAATTATTAGGGCTCAAATCTTTGGTCGGAGTTTAATTGGAATATTTTTAACTGCGAATAATTCTTATATACTTTATCCACCAACATTATTGAAACCGTTACTTAAAAAATTCAAGACAATTTTTGAAGAACCTTTTTATCCCCTTACAATTAATAATTCTAATTTATTAGGTGTATATTCTGCATCAAATAAATATGGAATGATAGTGCCACATATTATTAGAGATGATGAGTTCAATAACTTAAAATCATTTGTTAATAAATCAAGTCAGATTGGAATTTTAAAATCAACCGATAATGCATTTGGAAATCTAATCTTATGTAATGATAAAGGTGCAATTATAAGTTCATTCTTGAAAAATTACAAGAAAGAGATTGAAGATATTTTGAATGTTGAAACAGTTATTTACGAGTTTGCCAATTATTATCTTCCTGGTTCAATATCATTGGTCAATAATTATGGTTGTTTGGTCCATCCTTTATCAACTGATGATGAAATTGAATATATATCTTCTGTTTTGAAAGTTGATGAGGTTGATGTTTCAACGGTTAACCGCGGGGTACCATATTTAAGCTCAGGAGCAATTGTAAATGATAAGAGTGGGATTTTTGGAATTAATTGTACGGGTCCTGAAATGATGCGAATCACAAGTGTATTACAGTTATAAAAATATTATATAATTTTATTATCGCTTTTTGAATTCTTTTTTAGTTAATTAGAAGTAAAATACAAAATTTAATATTTTTGAAAATATTATCCTATTTTAAAAGCATTGAAACGGTGTTTATGTTTAGTTATGACAGAGATTAAGATTTTCAGGATTATTGGTAACTACAAAAAAAATCATAAAAAGTATTTGTTTAGAAAGGAAGTAAGAGCCTTGAAAGAAGAAGATGCTCTTGAAAAAGTATTAAGTAAAATAACTTCAATTGGAATATACAGACGTCAAATCAATATTCAAGAAATAAGAGAGATCTCTTTAGAAGAATCTCAAGATCATCTTATTCGGGAATTACTAGAATAAAAGAAAATAAAAGAATTGATAATTATGGAACCTTCTCAAGAGTATCAGGAGCAATTATTGAAATTTCGTTTTTTAAAGGAACAACGTGATATGTTTCAGGGACAATTTGAAATAGTAAATGCTTCACTCGGTAATATCATGAATACAAAAATAACTCTTGAAAACTTAAAAGACGGTATAAACCAAGGTGATGAAATTTTATTTCCGATTGGGGGGCTAGTAAATTTAAAAGCATCAATTAAAGAACCGGACAAAGTTTTACTAGCTGTTACTCAAGATGTGGTAATTGAGAAAGATTTAAATGGAGCTCTTGAATTTCTTAATAAACTGATTGAACAACATAATACACAAATTCAATTTTTAGGGGCCCAATTACAGAAGGTAGATGGAAATCTACAAGAAATTTCTCAAAAACTTCAAAGAGATTACACATAATTTTTGATTTATTGTGTTAATCTTGTTAACCTCTTGATTATGTTTAAAATATCTGTGGAGAAATAAATGCTCGAAAAATTAAAGAATGTTTTTTCATCCTTTGTTAAAAAAACTTTAACAGAAAAGAAGTTGGATAATGCTATTAATGATCTAAAATTACTCCTTTTAAGCAACGATGTAGCTATTGACACTGCTGATGAAATATGCAATAGGATAATTGAATCATTTAAGGGAGAACAAATTAGTCGCTTAGCATCAACCCAAAAGATGTTATTTGAAATATTAAAAGAAACTATAATGGAGATCTTAACCCCTGAAGAAGAAATCGATTTATTAGCGGAAATAAAAATAAAAGAAAAGAAACCTTATATAATTGTCTTCCTAGGGGTTAATGGAACTGGAAAAACTACTACCATGGCTAAGATTGCTCATTTTTTAAAAAAAAATGGATTTTCGATTGTAGCAGCAGCGGCAGACACATTTAGAGCAGCAGCGATTGAACAGCTATCGTATCATATGGAAAATGTAGGGATAAGAGTCATAAAACATGAGTATAAATCTGATCCTGCCTCAGTTGCTTACGATGCTATTGAACACGCTAAAGCTAAAAATATAGATGTTGTTTTGATTGATACAGCTGGAAGACAAGTTACAGATAAAAATCTTATGCTGGAAATACAAAAAATATGTAGAATCTCTAATCCTGATTTAATTATCTTTATTGGTGATAGTTTAGCAGGAAATGATGCTTTATATCAAGCCAAAGAGTTTAATAAAAATGTGGGAATTGATGCAAATATTCTAACCAAGCTTGATGCTGATGCTAAAGGTGGTGCTGCTTTGTCAATTTCATTTGAAACAAAAAAACCAATTATATTTGTCGGAGTTGGGCAAGGATATGATGATTTAACTCAATTTGATCGAGAATTATTTATTTCGAATATATTAGAGATTATCTAATCGAAATCAATCACAGAGTTATTAGTTAACTTTTTATCTCAAAATACTTTTTTTTAAATGTGTCTAATTACCCCAAATATGAAAAATATATTAAAAATGATAAGCAGAAAAAACTTAGTTATTATGAAAGATTAACTAATTTTTTCCAGAATTCAAGAAGAATTATTAAAATAGCAAACAAACCTAAAAGAAAAGATTATTTTTTAGTCTTTAAAATTTGTGCTATCGGGCTCGTAATATTAGGTGCTATTTCATACGTGATTCAACTGATTTTTTCTATAATACCATTTCCAAAAGGATGATTCTTTATAAGATTTTATGAATGTTTTAGAAATAATATACGACAATATGCCCAGGAATATTTAATTCTTCTTCCTTATTTTTGCAGGCAATAAATTTTATTTTCATATTTATTGCAAGTGAAAGAAGCCTTTTTGTTAAAATTCCGTCAATGATTAAATATAAAGTATCTTTAAAGTCACGAATTTTCTCAAAGATTTCACCTACAGGTATTTCAAACAACTTTTCAAGACTTTTATTAAATCCAATCCCAAATCCTGGTTGAACATCCTTAGTAGCATTCATAATAATAGTATCGTCTTTAACTTTAATCTTCTTTAAAACTTTTTGAATATTTTCACCAGTATCGCTGATTTCTTTTTCAATTACAGCAAATTCTTTACTATTTTTAAATGATTTTGCTGGTTTTTTGTTCTGTAAAGATTTTATCATTTGCTTTCTTGTTAATTCTTCAACTTCGAATCCATCTGGAGCTCTGGCTACATGATCGATTTTTGCCACTTGTAAAAGTTCTTTAAGAATAATTGTTCCGCCTCTATCACCATCAACGAAAGCTGTTACTGAATCTTTTTGTTTTGCTAATTTAATCACAGATTTGGGAACTTGAGTTCCTTGAACGGCAATTGTATTTTTCACACCAATTCTTAACAAATTTAAAATATCTGCCCGTCCTTCTACGATAATTAGATCTGAATTATTATCTACTTCGGGTCCAGCAGGAAGATTTTCTGAACCCCATGAGATAATTTCTCCAAGCTTGATATCAGTATCTATTTTTTCTTCTATTTCACTTTGCTCTAAAGAATTTTGATCCCATTCTTTTAAAAGTTCTGCTGCTCGTTCTATAATTTTCTTCCGCTTTCTTTCACGAACATCTCGAATTTCAATAAGCTTAATTTCTGCTTCGCATGGACCAACTCGAGAAACAGTTTCAACAGTCGCCGCCAATAATGCTGTCTCCTTTCTAGTCAACGAGGACGGAATTTTAATAATCCCCTTAGAAACCCCCTCTTTAGACTCGGTTTCTACTTCTATCCGCCCAATTCGACCAGACTTTTGGAGATCTCTTAAATCCAGATCTAAAAGAAGACCTTCAGTTTAGCCGATTTAGCCGAATTGGCTTTTTTTTAATTTATCTTTGGCCAAATATGGCACCGACTATATCGCTCTTTTCCACTACACCCTTAATATTAAATTTTACTTTTATAATATATTTAGTCGTAAATTCATTTTGACTTGTAATCTTGATCACATCCTTAATTTAATTAAAAACTTCTAAAATTCCAATTTTTTTTAAGTACTATTTATAAGAGTTATAAAATTATTTCGAATAAATTTGATATTTTTACTTTTTTTGTTATTTAAAAATTTGAATTTGGAATCATCAATTTTGTGATGATTATAGGTTATAAAATTAATCAATCAATATATTTTTTTGCTAAATGAAAAAATGATAAATCTATTTGGTTAGTTTTTTATGCTATTTTTATTTTTGATATAATAAACTAGATATTTCAAAAATACTACAAATCATGGAAAAAATTATCGTTCTTGGGGGAAAAGGAGGAGTAGGTAAGAGTTCTATTAGTGCTGCTACAGCAGTGTTACTTTCAAAATTACTTCCAAAAAAAAAAATTCTTCTCATTTCTTTTGATATGGCTCATAACCTTAGTGACTTATTCAAACTGAAGATTGGAGATAAATTAACACCCTTAGGAAAAAATTTATGGGGAATTGAACCTGATGCAGATAATTATGCTAAGAAATATACGAAAGATTTAATAGAGAAAATGAAAACCCTTATGAAGCAGATGCCACTTGTAGGAAGAATTCCTCAGATTGAAAAATTTATTGATACAACTTTTACTGCCGATTCTATTCCATTAGCACTAAAAAACGCTATGTTTTTTCAAAAAATATTGGACGCTGAAGAAGTTAATACTCAAGACATTCAGTTTGATATAATTATAGCAGATTTTCCCCCAACAGCAAATATGATCACTCTTTTCGAAATACCTGAAGATCAAGTAAAAGTGGTACTAAAATACTCATTAAATTTCTATAATTCAATCAAAGGAGCGATAAAAAATGTTTCAAAAATGTGGAGACAAATTGTTACACCTTTTGATAATTATGAAGAAAGAAGAGAATTAGGAAAAGAGATTTTCAATATGATTACTGAGCTTGAAAAGCGTGGAGAACGAATTTCAGATCTAATTCATGAGATTGGCTCACTTAGACTTGTAACTATTGCAGAAAAACCAAGTTTTGAAGAAATCAAAAGAGCTAGAGACTTAACAAAGCGATATATTAAATTAGATGGAGTTCATATTAATATGATCATACCAGAATCTAAAAAATGTGATTTTTGTACTAAGATTAGACTACAGCAACTAAAATATAGTTCACAAATTACAAAAGAATTTAAAAAACTAAAAATATGGGAATCGGAAAAGCTTAGAGAAGAACCTATTGGAGTAGATGGATTAATGACCCTTGCATATGAAGTTTATGGAGATGCTAATTCTAATGATATTTTGAACCCTAAATTTATAATAAATAACATTTAAAAGATATAATTAATAAGTAATTTAAATTATTTAAGTGCCTTCTTCATATCCATGAATGTAGTTATATTGTTCTTTTGTTAATGTATCAATTTCTACACCCATAGATTCAAGTTTCAAGTACCCAACCTTATCATCGATTTCAGTTGGAACAGTTAATATTTCAGGTTTGAAGTTACCCCTATTTTTAACAATATATTCAGACATTAATGATTGTAAAGCAAAAGACATATCCATAACCTCACTTGGATGCCCCTCTGATAATACAAGATTTGCTAATCTCCCTTTTGCCAATAGATATATCTTCTTTCCATCAGGGAATGTCAATTCCTCAACATCTTTTCGAATTGGCTTAATTTCTTTAGCGTATTCATAGAGTTCCTTTGTTGGAATTTCAATATCAAAATGCCCTAGATTTCCAAGGATTACCCCATTTTTTAATTTATCAAACATTTCAGGTGTAGGGGCAATTACATGTTTGCATCCAGTTGCAGTAAGGACAATATCTGCATTTGGTAATGCTTTAACAATAGGCATTATATTAAAACCAGCAAATTTAGCTTGTAGTGCCTTTATTGGATCAACCTCAGTTACAGTAACGTTTGCTCCTAATCCTCTAGCTCGAAGTGCCATTCCTGAGCTACAATGCCCATATCCTGCAATTACTATATTTTTCCCAGCAAAAAGGACATGCATACCATAAATAGCAGAAACAATCCCTTGTCCAGTACCCAATTCATTATCAAATTGGTTTTTACAACGAGCATCATTAACGGGGAATAAAGGCACCTTTAAAGCCCCTTGTTTTTCCATCGCTCTAAATCTTTTAACTCCTGTTGTTGTTTCTTCTTGACATGCTATGATTGTACCTGATTTTATAAGATCTTCATATTCCTGATGAGCAGTTACAATCATATCAGCACCATCATCAATTAAAATATTTGGTTTGGCATCTAAACACTGTCTTATACACCAATAGAATTCTTCGTCTGTATTACCGTGCCAAGCAAAGATATTAATTCCTTCTTGAACTAATGCTGCAGCCACATCATCTTGAGTTGATAAAGGATTACTTCCACAGAGATAGACTTCGGCACCACCAGCTTTTAGAGTTCTAGCAAGATTACCGGTTTCTTTTGTAACATGCAAACAACCAGCGATTGTTATACCTTTTAATGGCTTTTCTTTTTCGAATCTTTCACGAATAACTTTAGCAGTTACTGGCATTTTATTTTCAGCAATGTACAAGGCTTCTTTACCTTTTTCTGCTAAGTTTTCGTCAGCTACTTTATAATTTACCATTTCTGAATTCACAATTTTATTAATACTAAATTTAGTTATAATTAATATATTAATCTTTTTTTCATTAAATAGGTGAAAATTTAAATAATTATTTAACAATTAATTAAATATTGTATCAAATAATAATAAATTGTAATGAAATGATAAATTCTAATGATAGAGCTATTACTCTTCAATTAATTAAAATGTTTAGTGGTAGATCTAAATTTTATATTACAAAAAATATCCAAGCTCTAGGACTCACACGACAAACAATTCAAAATAAAGTTAAGCTCCTAAGGAAGTTGAAAATAATTGGAAATGTTACAATTAATATTCATCCCAATATACAGCCAAATAATTTAAAATATGTAATTTTAGAGATTAAAACTAATCCTCGAGAGCCTCAAATAGTAGAAAAATTGTTAAAAATTCCACAGTTAAAAATGCTAGATGGAATTTTTGGTGAATTCTCTTTAATAGCTCTATTTGTTTTCAAATCTCTTGAGGAATATTACGATGGATTGGAGAAAATTGATAACATCATGGCGGATTCTTATTTTAAGAAATATCAGATAATCGAGATAATCCGAGTTTTTAAGACAAATGGCATTAATTTGAATGAAGCTTATTTCGATTCTAATTTTACTATAGATAAAAATGATTATTTAATATTAAAGATATTACAAGAAGAGCAATCGGGGAAGCCGATATCTACATATGAAATTCGGGATACAATGAAAAATCAATATAATGTTGAATTATCTCAATCAACAATATATAACAGAATAAAAAGGCTCGAGGCAAAAGGTTTCATACTTAATTATTCTATTAATTTCATACCTAAAAAGATAGGATATGAGGGGAAATTTATTCTAAGAGTAAAACCAAAAGATCCTTCAAAATATAATGAACTCGCCTTAAAACTTGTAAAAAGGTATTTCATTACAGATCTGTTCAGAATTGGTGAACAATATGGATTACTTGCTATTGTTAGAGTAAAAAAT
>JBHLKB010000019.1:0-4425 GCA_048887205.1 Candidatus Hodarchaeota archaeon | reverse complement strand
TGAAAAAATTTATCCCATAAATTAAGAGCTATTATTAAAAAATATGACATATTTTTTTGAAGTGTTAACCAACAAGATTGGATTTTCAAGAATTGGGCGAATTCTCTTTTCTAAAGAACGAAAACTATACATTACATCACCCAACCTAATCATTCCTATAAAGAGCGCATTGATGAAACAATTTAGTTTTATTCAAGAATTTGAAAATCACGGGTTATTCACAATTTCGAAAGAATTATTCTTGAAAATTGGATTTATCCGAGAGAAATTCAAAAATACAGGATTTATTTTTACATATCCAGGCACTATTCAAGAATTTCAGAAGATATTAATCAAAAATTATAAAATATTCTCTAAGGATAATATAATATCAATTATCCCTTTCAATATTCCAACTACTAGTATTAATAAGGAGTTTGCATCAAAAGAGATAAAAAATTATATTTATAATGTGGAAAAAATATTAAATCTTTATCCGAATCTAAATTTTGGCTTATCAATAAAAATTTTTGATCATTTAGAGTTAATAGAACCCTATCTTCCTCTCATACGACATTTCCAGAACATAAAAATTGTAAATTTAATGGATATTTTTGATAATTTTTACAATTTTCGAAATATGTTAAAAATTATTTCAACAATAAAAAAAGAATGGGATAATAATATAATTATAATAGCTTCTGGAAGAATAATTCCAAAATATTATCCATTATTAATATATCTAGGAATTGATCTGATTGATTGCTCATATTCGTTGTTTTTATCTGCCGAAAACTTCTATGATACAATAGAATATTTACTACCTATATATAAAATAAAGTATCTCCCTTGTTCATGCTTAGCATGTAAAGGTAATTTAAATAATGTATTAGGCAATAAATATTCTGCTGAGAAAATTGATTTATTGAGTTTACATAACTTAATTACAGCAAATAATTATATGAGAAAGATCAAGCAATATTTGAATTATGAGGATTTTCGAGTATTCGTAGAAAAATCTTCTTTCGATGATACTAACATGATCTCAATGTTAAAGCTTTTGGATAAAGAATATTTTGATCAAATTAAATATGAAACACCTCTAATACAAAAAGGAAAAAAAATAAGATGTCTTGGACCTTCATCATATAATAGACCAGATTTTCAGCATTTCAGGGAACGTGTAATTAAATATTTTGAACCAGAACCTTGGACAACATTAATTATTTTAATTCCATGTTCTGCTAAAAAACCGTATTCAAAATCTAAATCACATAAATTATTTCATAGAGTTATAAGAAAATTTTCAGAGTTTCCAAATTTTCAGGAATTTATTTTAACATCACCATTAGGAGTGATACCAAGACAATTAGAGAATTTATACCCCGTTAATTCTTACGATATTTCTGTTACTGGTGAATGGGATAATGAAGAAATAACTATCGCTGCGCAAATGCTTACTAAAATGTTAGAAAAATATGATAAGGGGATACCAATCCTCTGCCATTTAAAAAACGAATATCTCGAAATTGTAAATAGAGCTTCTTCTAAATTGCCACATAATTTTTATCATTCCAAAACTCAAGAGAAGATTACCTCTATAGAATCTCTTCAATCTTTAGAAAATTTAATAAAAGAATATAAAAACGTATTCAAGCCGAAAAAGATTAATTTAAATTTTGAGCATTTTTCAAAAACATGGATTAGGAAATTCGCTAGAATATTGGATTATCAATTTGGTATTGGTTCAGGCTTAAGAATTATATCTAATGGATTAGAGCCTATTCGAATCAAATCTAATGGACAGATCGATTTAATAGATTTAAAAACTAAAGAAAAGTTGGGAATCTTCAAATATTCAACAGGTCAGATAGGTTTAACTCTTCCAGGACTTGAAAAATTAGTCCAATCTCCACACTCTATTAATTCAAACTATATCGTCTTTAATGGGGAAGAGATTAATGGAAATGTATTATTTAGAACCGGTATATTAGATTATAGTGCAGATCTTATTCCTAACAATCAAGTAATTATCTTAGATAAAGAAAAGAGAAAGATTATTGGAAGTGGAGAGTTAATAGTTGGTTCAAATTTTATAAGAAATTCGAAAAGCGGGAGAATTGTAAAAATAAATGAGAAAAAATAATTTTCCGAGCGAAATAGATAAAGTTCTTGTTGAAAAAATTAAATATATTCAACAAGATGCTCGAAAACGGAGGATCAAATATGGAAATGAACAATTGAAACATCCAATTAGTTTTTGGACAAAAAAGGATCGACTTATAAACGAAATAGGAAAAGAATTTACAATAATTTTACGTACTAAAGGATGTAGTTGGGCATTAGGAGAAAATCATGGATGTACTATGTGTGGATATTACCTAGATGCTAATTTTGACGATGTTTCAGATACTCAAATTATTAATCAATTTGATTATGCTTTTAATAATAAGATTGATGAAATTAATCAAGATAATAATAATTATGTCCTAAAAATATTCAATTCTGGAAGTTTTCTAGATGAAACTGAAGTATCTAAAAAAGTTAGACAACATTTTTATGAAAAAATCAATAAAGTAGCAAAAATAAAGGAAGTCGTTATTGAATCACGATCAGAGTACATAACTTCGGAAAAATTAGAAGAAATAAGAGAATTTCTAAATAGAAAATATATAGAGATTGCAATAGGGCTTGAAACTACAGATGATTACGTAAGATACAATTACATAAATAAAGGCTTATTATTCAAAGAATTTATAGAAGCTTTAAAACAATGCAAAGAATTTGGTATTGGGGTGAAGGTGTATTTATTATTTAAACCACTATTCCTAAATGAAACAGCAGCAATTGATGATTGTGCAAATTCAATAAAAACATTAATCGAGCAAAGAGTAAATTCAATTTCAATTAATCCATTAAATATTCAAAAAGGAACTCTTGCTGAATATTTATGGTTTCAAAACAGATATAGGCCTCCTTGGTTCTATTCACTATTTAAATGTTTAAAAAGGTCTCTATCTCAAAAGGATTTAAAAAATATCCGTATATTATCTGATCCCTCTGGAGCTGGAACAAAAAGGGGAATCCATAATTGTTTAAAGAGGGAATGTGAAAAATCAGGAATAAAAATTCTCAGAAATTTTGTACTTTCTCAAAATTTAAGTGAGTTAGAGCAAAAGGAATATATTTGCGAATGTAAAAAGAAATATCAATTACAGAAAAATTACTGGTAAGGTATGTTTTTTGATAAAACTTTAATCAGTTTATTAATGCGTTATTTTCCATTTTTGTAGTGTTTAATAGCAAAAACCATTATATTTAAATATTAACAACCATCTTTTATTTTAATTTTAAATTTCATCCACTAAGTAAGGGGATCTCTTGAAAAAGAACTGGGTTAAATTGAATCTATTCTATATTGGACAATCAACAAAAAAACACCAAATTTTTCAAGTAAAACAATGGAATAACAAATTAGAAGGAATATTCAAACAGCCAGTTTTTAATGAAAAATATGAAAAAATAGGCTATATTAAAGATATATTTGGCCCTATAAAACTCCCTTTTATCTCAATTAAAGCCTTACCAAATCAACCATTTAATCCTAATACAAAATTTTTCACAAAGATACTATAGTTTTTTAGAAGATCTTTTAAAATAAAAGAATATTTTTAAAAAAAAGGTGTATTTTATTTCAAGTTGGAAAGAAGGGTCATCCGCATCTGAAAACGACTCAAATTTAGAAATTAATATTTGTATAGAATGCGGAAAAGATATTTTTTTTGATGAAAATAGAGGGTTATTAGTTTGTGAAGAATGTGGTTTAGTTCATTCAGAAAAGCATATTGATCGTGGACCAGAATGGAGAGCTTTTGATGCTGATCAGAAAAAAAAGCGAACAAGAACTGGTGCTCCTATGACTTATATGATACATGATAAAGGGCTTAGTACTATGATAGATTGGAAAAATCGAGACATTTTTGGCAAGGAAATACCTGCTAAATTGAGAGGTCAGATATACAGATTACGAAAGTGGCAGAGTCGAATCAGAGTATCTGATGCAACTGAAAGAAACCTTACCTTTGCTTTAAGTGAACTTGACCGTATGGCTTCAAATCTTGATCTTCAAAAGAATTTAAGAGAATGCTCAGCTAAGATATATCGTGACGCTGTAGAAGCTCATTTAATTCGAGGAAGAAGCATAGAAGGTGTTGCTGCTGCTAGTTTATATGCCGCTTGTAGAATGTTTAAAGTTCCGCGTACTTTAAATGAGATAGCAGAAATAGCTCGTGTAGATAAGAAAGAAATTGGTCGATCTTTCAGATTTATTTCAAAACAATTAGAATTAAATTTGAATCCTACTAAAGCTTTGGATTTTCTCACAAGGTTTATTTCAGAGTTAGGATTAACAGCAAAATGTCAAAAATTGGCTAAGCAAATTATCAG
>JBHLKB010000018.1:0-16207 GCA_048887205.1 Candidatus Hodarchaeota archaeon | reverse complement strand
GCTCATTTTATTCAAAAAAAATACTATAATATTCTATATGAATATTTAATAAAAATAAATCTATGGAATCTCTATTCGATTTCAAAATAAAGGTCGAAATTTGTATTTCTGGATAAATTATAAATTATTTACAAAGAAAAACAAAAAATTAATGTCTTATAGAATATTTTAACCGATATAGTAATTTAAAATTAAACACGTGAGATAATTTGGATAAACAAGATAAAGATATTTTAAAACTAACAAAATTATGTAAACACTGGGCAGATCATAATGAAACACATAAAGAAAGCTTCTTAAAATGGAGAAAAATTGCCAAAGAAAAGGGACTTATCTCAATTGCGGTAAAATTAGACAAATCAGTTGAAATGTTAGATAAATGCAATGAATTTCTACTAGCGGCAAACAAGGAATTAGAATTGATCTGAAATTTACTAATCAATAATTTAAATATTAAGAAAATTAAGTCTTGAAAAACAAATCTAAATATTGGTAGCTATAAGAATAAGTTAATTAACGGAAGTAATTGTTCTTTAAAGTAATCAAGCTTGCCTTCCAACAATTCTGGGTTTTGAGAAAGCATCCATAAATAAACAGGAATTTGCAATTCTGAGTATTCAAATAACTTTTCTCCCCGGACTGTAAAACCGTTGAGAGGTAAATCGAGGCTGATAGATTTTTCCCTTATTAAGCCTATTGAATTGTAAAAATTTGAAAGTGTTTGGAGTAATAATGCTGTATTATTCACTAACATTTCATCAGTATCAGATCTGGTATGACTACCAAAAATAAGTCCATCCATTGAAACTAGACTTGAAGCCTTTGCCTCTACTTGATGTGTAAACTCTTCAAGTATATGTTCGATTATTTCTGACGTTTCAGATACTTTCTTTAATGCAATACTAAACATTTGCATAATTGTTTCTCGTTGAAAAATCGTTGTATCACAATAATCCGTTGAAAAATTTTCAAATTCTTCCGCAATACTGTTGAATTTATTCTTTATACTTGTTACGTTTTGTTGCCATTGGAGTGTTTTACGAACGTCTTGATCACTTTTACTTAACACAATAAGAACTGAAGGTTTTTCATTTAAATCTTCTAAAACTTTTAAAACTTCTCGAAAATAATTACCTGCTTCAGCAATTCTATCTGGGTCCTGAGTATCAACGACATATAACATGATATCTGCATCAGTGAAAAATAATTCTGGTCTACTAAAGTAAAGTTTCTCTCTATATTGTACTTGTCCTCCCAAATCCCATGAGATTATCGGATATCCGAAAAAGTCTAACTTTTCTCTTTTTACTCCCCTTGTAGGAAGAAGAGATTTAATTATTGAAAATCTATCTTGGACAACAGCCAAAATAGATGTTTTACCTCCATTATCCAAACCTATCATAAGTAATTTTTTATGACGTCTCATTTGCTCTTTAACATTATTTTGTATAACCTTAGCAATCTTCACCCATTTTAACAGCATATTTGGGAGAATTTCTTTAATTTCAGGGAGATTTGAGACAGATAAGTTAGCTAAGTCGTCAATATTCTTTATTCCTTCATTAAATAAGTGATCAGAACTGATCTTATCGACACCTATTAGTGTATCTGGTTTGAATCTTAAAACCTCTTCAAGTTCAGTTATTATAACATTACTTTTAAATAAATCTTTAATTGCTACACTTTTACTACTATTTTCTGACATTACGCATCAAGTTTAATATCAATTTTCTTTTTACTAATATTCTTAATTATAATATCTAAAAAAGGTATTATTAAATATATGTTAGTTTGTAAAAAAAAACTTTATCTAATTGAAGCAGTATTAATTAATTAGTAATTAATAAACATTTCAAAATTGATTGAATCAAAAAGGATATTAACAGAACTTTAAACACCATAACCCAAAACAGTCTACTAAAAATGTCAGAAAATAGAATACCTGAGAATCTTGTCATTTGCATAGATACATCAAGATCAATGTTCAAAAAAGATTTCGCTCCCAATAGATTAAATAGTTGCATTACTGCCACTAAAACATTGATAAGAGAAAGATTCAGTTTAGATAATTTAAGTTCATTTGCAATAATAAGTTTTGCTAGTAAACCAAAACAGATAATAGGCTTTATGAATTCAAGTTTTGTAAATAATCTCAATGAAGCTTTAGATACTCTAAAATGTGGTGGTTACTCAGCGATAGGTGATGCATTGGCTTTATCGATTAAAACTTTAATCGCAGAATTACGTAAGATTGGTGCTAAACCTCCGCGAATAATTTTGATTTCTGATGGAAATTCTATGAGAACTATAGCTGATCCCATAAAGATGGCACGCCTTGCTCAAGGGTTAAATATCAGAATTGACAGTTTTGGTATTAGAAATACAAGGCAAGATAATATGTTAAAGAGAATAAGTGATATTACAGGTGGCCGATATTTCTACAATAATGATCTTGAATCTCTAATTAGATCAGCAAAAGAAATTGCAGATGATAATTTTAAAACTTACGGTGCAGGAACGGAGAATTTTATTGAAAATCCTGCTTTCCTTAGAAAAATAGCGGCAGATCTATTGAGAGTTCAAGATTTAACTAAAGACCAGGAGCAACGTATAAAACAAATTAGAGGAGAAGTTGATTTCAAAAAATGTTCAATCTGTTTTTCTGATCAAAATCCTTATACTAAAGGAACTTTCTACATTACAGGGAGATATTGCCCCAATTGTACTACTCCATTTCATATCCATTGTCTGGCAGCATGGGCAGATTCTCAAAAAGACCACCAAGTAAAAAGGTCAGGAACAGCTAGATGTCCACATTGCTTTTATCTTTTAAAAATTCCAATTGAGGTAACTCAAATTCAAAAATTACGTGTTCTTACTAAAGGTTTAAAAGAGGAAACTGTCCAAAAACCTGAGATTATTCCAGCTAAATATATTCAAAACGTTGAACTACTCGGAGAGGAAGCACTTTTTAATGCATGTCCCGTCTGTCATTTGATCTTTGAGAAAGGCCAAGAAGCAGTTCAATGTGGTAATGTTCAATGTAATACTCTATATCATGTTGATTGTTTTAAGAAATTAAAAGAAAGTCACTGTAAGAGTTGTGATGTTAAACTACATCTGTATTAAAATAACATGAAAAAATTAAGAATTATTATCTATCATGAATGATATTACTGATAATATAAAACACCAAATAAGTGTAGCAGCTTTTTTCCTTGCAGAGAAGAACTATACATTTGATAAGTTGTGCTGGATGTTGGCAAAAAGACAGCTCATTTTAAATAAAGATGCAAGATACAAAGAAGAGGCAAGAATAAGAGAAAAAGCGGCGGAAATCTATTTTTCTGGTCCAAATTATGATGTGCTATGCTGGTTGATTGCTGAAATTGATGTTTTAATGAAAATGGGAAAAATATAGAACAAAAGCCTCTGTACTTATTTTATACCAACAAAAAAGGAAGTTTTTAATTTGTTTATTAAACCATATAAAGATATTTATAATAAAATAGCATTTATAAGCTACCTTCATAATAATAGAATAAAAAATTAGGTATTAATTTAAAAATGGATAATTCTAAGTATTATTCTTATGGAAATATAAAACTAGGAAGGGGAAATTTTAATTTACCCCCCATTTTAATTGGTACTATTTTTTATCAGAACGAAACTATTATAGACCAGAAGAATACTGAAATCTTTAACGTCCAAAAAGCTAAAAAACGCATTCAAAGCCAGATTTCATTATCCGAAAAATATAAAATTCCCAATATGGTAGAGATTTCAGCTACGGAGCCCAATGCAATGGTAAAATATCTAGAATTTTATCTTGACAATTTTGAACCCCCATTTGTCTTAGGAGGAAATTTTGAATCAAGAATCGCAGGAATACAATATCTTAAAGAACAAGGTATTAAACCAGATCAATACATATATAATACGATTTCTAATTTAAAAAACACAAAAGAATTAGAAATTCTAAGAGAAAATAAAATAAAATCTATTGTAGTTTTAATTCTTGGCTCAAGGAATATGACTTCTACACAAAGATATGCATATCTGACTGAAAAAAATCAACCAAATAATGTGAATATAATTGATGGATTAATAGAGATTGGAATTGAAAAAATATGGATTGATGGTGGAGTTATTGATCTAGAAAGCTTAGCACATATATTAGAAACTCAACAACTGATTAGTACATCATTAAAACTTCCAGTTGGTACTGCTCCAACCCTTTTTCTTTTTCAATATTCATCTCCCCGTTTAAATATTAAATTTCATACCCGCTATAGAAGAGCTAGTATAATGTTCATTACAACTTGGTTTTCCAACTTCATTTTTTATGGAGCGATTGAAGATGCTAAAGAATCATTCGCATCAGCATATCAATCGATAGAATTCAGAGATATTGTAAAAAGCAGAAATATCAAGCTTTTTAGGCAATTTTAACAAAAATATTTCTTTACTTTAAATCATAAAAATATGAAGTAATAGAAAGAATAATAATAAATAGCTATTAATACTAAGGTTTTAATATCTTAATTAAGGATAAGTAAATTGTATAGAAATTTTATTTAACTCTGTTATTTACTATTTTAGCAGTTTTTAAGGAGAAAAAATATGATCAATAATCGTTATACCGACGAGAAAGAGCTAGAAGCTATAAGATTAATAGATCAAGCAGAAACTTTTGCTGATCGAGGAAAGGGAAAAGAAGCAATTCAATTTTATGAAAAGGCAGCATCAATATATCTTGATCTTGGAAGTTATATTAAATTGGATGAATTATTTATAAGAATCGCTCAAATCATCTCACAATTTAAGAATAATATTCAAGCAATTTATAGATTGAAATCCATAATTAGAAAGACAGAAGAATTAAAATTGAACGAGGTTTCTGCTAAATTATTGATACAATTAGGAAATATCGCTTTTAAAATGCATGATTGGGAAACAGCGGGAGAATCTTGGCAAAAAGCTTCAGATTATTTATATGAAACAGATCCTGAAGAATATAATAATTTATCTTCAGTGCTTCTTTTAAAAGCCGGGCAATCTTTTGAAAGATCTAGAATTAAAAAAGATGAGGGTAAGCGTTTAATATTAAAGGCAGTAATGAAAATCCATAAATTTGATGAACTTTATGAACAGGAGGAAAAAAGAGCATTAAATCTGTTATCTAGAAAAGAATTCGAAGCGTCTGCTAAAAAATTCTATGATATTGCCACGTATTTTAGAAAAGCATTGGATGATTTAGGAAATATAATCAATGAAGAAGAATCAAAAGAGACGATGTTAAATGCAAAAGCTAGATTCATTCATTTTGTTGCAGAATATCAAACTGTGTCAGCTTTATGCTTACGGGCATCTGAAAACAGAGAATTTAATGAGAGGATTAAGGAACTGGGAAAAAAATCTCTTGAACTTTTTAAAGAGTCAATTTCAATGCTTAAATCATATCTTTTCCCTATTAAATCGGAGTTTGATCATGAAATTGTTTTAAGAATAACTTTTGATACAATGTTAATGGCCATTATTCAAGGAATGCTAGGCAGTCACCAATTAAATCCACTTGATTTTTTATTAGAGGATATTGAGAAAAATAAGGCATTAGTTAAAAAATTAAAAGAATCACCTTATTATCAGATAACTGAAAGAATTGAAAAATTAGGAATTAGAGAATCTTTTAATGACCTTTTGAAGACACATTTAGGACATTTTGAGACGATTAAAAACACTCTCATCTCCTATTTCAAGTAAAATGGTATATATATTAACCGCTCCTATTCTTAATTAATACCCATTTTTGCTTCTAACTTAGTTTTTCGAATTAAGCTTTTTGGACCATAATAAATTACAATGAAGACTACAACTAAATCCAATAAAAAAGTATAATAAACAGTTCCAGAAAGTGTGTAATTAAGGGGGAATACTATCAGACAGAGGTTATTAGAAGTATGGAATACCATTGCGATAAGGATACTTCCATTGGAATTATTATACAACCAAGTGAATATTACTGATAAAATGATTGTAGCAATAGTAAGACTAATGAAAGATTGATTTGTATAAGCAGTACCAATTATGAAAAATAAGGGAAAGTGCCACAAACTCCAGATCCCACCTAAAATCAAACTAGATTCAAGTGCGTTCCAATTGGACTGAATTTTATCAAGAGCATATCCTCTCCAACCAAATTCTTCTTGGAATGCTCCTCCCAAAAAAAAAAAGAAAAGAAATTGAAAAATAAGATCCTCTGATTGCCATAAATTAGGAATTAGTATTCCCTCTGTAGCGGTTGCAATAGACAATGATAAATAATATAATGAGGGGAGTAATAAGAGTGCAATTAATAAATATTTCCAACTTTTATAATCCCAACCTCTCTTCCATAAATCCTTAACTCCTCCCAACCCTTCATAATGATATGTAAGAGAAAATGCTACTATGAGTGGACCAGAATATCCAATAATTTTAAGTCCTTCATATAAGATTAATGGTTCTATTAAGCCTATAGAAGATAACAAGCTAGGTAACCATAAGAGCCATGAAAACAAGAAAGTATAAATTAAAAATAATTTTAAACGCTTATTTTCTTCTGATAGGTTTGTTAGCATAATGAAGAGTTATCAATATTGAATAATTATATTTTAAATTGTTGAAAATTTAGCTCATATAATTCATCTTCAAGTAAAAAATTAACTACTCAGAAATTTTAAATTCATATTATTCTGAATTTTAAACTCTTCATATTTGGAACAAAAAACTTATCAAATTGCTTCTGAACCAACAGTATCTATTAATTTTTTAATATCTTCGCCAGTTTTGGTAAAAACACCAATATTGCCAATTTGAATATGCTTCAAACCAATTTCCTTTATAACTTTATAAGTTTCCAAGATTTCATCCAGATATGGTGAACGATAAGATTTTAGTTTATACTGTGGAAAAAATGCTAAAATATGAAATGGAATGGTATCATCTAATTCTACAATTAATTGAGCAATTTTCTTAAATTGATCTATTTCTATAAAATTCGGTATATAAACAGTGAGAACTTCTAAAATAAAATTCCTCTTAATAATTTCTTTTGGTGAATTAAGAACTGTTTTATTGGAAGTTCCACATAATTTTTTATAAATATCCTCATCAAAAGCCTTAATGTCAAGCCAAAATGAATCCAAACCTGCTTTTTGAAGCAAGTCTAAATTCTTTGGTGTTAATCCATACCCATTTGTTTCTAATAGAACCCAGAGATTTCGACATCTATGTTTTATTTTATTTGCTACTTCTGCATAAAAGTCAGCTTGACAAGCGATATCCCCACCTGTGAATGCCACTATATTTCTTGCAGGACCAAATCCTTGAGGTCCTAACACAATTTTATCTTTTGATAATTTGTTAGGACATAAAGGACTTCTTTTATTGAAAATTACACAAGAACCGCAGTGCTTACATAACCTGTTAGCATAATACATTAAAGCACGTTCCCTAGGTTCAGATATTGTCACGAATTCCTCATATTTCTTGCATTCCTCAGCAATCTCATCAGTTGAAAACCAACCTCCTTTAAAATGTTTTGAGAATTCCCAAGAATGGCATTTAAGGCAATTATGATTGCAACCGGATTGATAAATTGAAAAATAATCTTCTGGTCTTGATAAATGCATAGCAGATATGACTCGGTAATACTGATCCTTCTCAAATTTCAAAGTGGCTTTACATGCAGTTTGGGTCATACCATTTTTCAAATTAACTTCGCAAGCTCCTTTATTATATCCTTGTCTAACCAAATTGCATACTACATTTGTTTCTTCCATCATAACCCAAATCAAAATTGATGTTTAAAAAAATTTAACGACATCATCCTAAAATCTTTATCCTTTATTTTTGAAAATATAAGATTTTTTAAAATCTTTGATATTCTGACACTTTCCAAAACTTTAAATGCTATATAGAATTAACAAAAAACTTAAATAATCTTTAACATATATCATAATCAACTAAAAAATTTATATTTGAAGAGAGTTAAATAATAAAAACTCGATGCTTCTTCTAATAATTTAATTAAATTTCTCAATGAGATAGAGAAAATTTAGTATAATAATATAGAAAATTTGAAAAGGTTTAGAGGAGAAAAAGTTTGAAAATATTATATGTTAATCCTGCACGATTAAATTCTGGACTTGATGCAATAATTAAAGGGCCTCCTTTGAGTTTAATTTCAATAGCAGCTATGGTTCCAGAACATGAAGCAAAATTATTTGATTTTAAAGTTCACAAATATAATGAAAAGAGATTCCGTTCATTATTGAATCAGAGTGACATAGTAGCACTCACGAGTATGACACCTCAAATCTCTCATGCATTTGAAGTGGCTCAAATGGCAAAAGATCATGGGTGTACCACTATAATTGGTGGATATCAACCAACTCTTGATCCTGAATCTGTAATAAATCACCCTGCAATAGATTATGCTGTTAGGGGTGAAGGAGAACACACATTCCGCGAACTAATAGATTTCATCGACGGAAATAAACTTAATTCTACATTAAAAGATATTGATGGTGTCTCTTACAAAAATAAAGAAGGCCAAGTATTTCATAATAAAGATCGAAAATTAGAACTAAATTTAGATAATTTTCAAATGCCTCGCAGAGATTTATTAGATGATAAGAGATATGTTTATTTAGGCGCCAGAGTTGCCCAGCTTGAATCTTCACGAGGTTGTCCACATAATTGCAAATTCTGTTGTATCACTAAAATGTGGAGGAATTTAAATCAAACAGTTACTTATCGAACGAAATCAACTAATAGGATTATGCAAGAAATTTATAATATTGATTGGAAAAATGATTTTATCTTTTTCTGTGAAGATAATTTTACCATTAAAATAAAGAGAACAAAAGAGATTCTTGA
This sequence comes from Candidatus Hodarchaeota archaeon, assembly GCA_048887205.1. Taxonomy (GTDB): domain Archaea; phylum Asgardarchaeota; class Lokiarchaeia; order Sigyniarchaeales; family SOKP01; genus Loki-b32. Next base: position 7,285 of record JBHLKB010000018.1, on the reverse strand, counting down.
AACCATAATCCGTTCAGGAGTTCCTAACAAAATTTATTTTTCTTGCCAATCTCGTGTCGATACGCTTTATCGAAATCAATGGTTAATTGATTTAATGCATAAAGCAGGTATGCGACAAGTTTTTCTCGGTATTGAGTCAGTTCATCAACAAAGCCTTGATGCTATGAATAAACAGAATACTACTCCCGATATGGTTAAAAAAGTTGTTTCTTTACTTCAAGATCGTGGTATTTCGATTTTTGGAGGTGTAATTATTGGATTTCCAGGAGAAACTAAAACAATGGTGAGACAAAACATTCAATTTGCACGATCGCTTAATATGACATGCGTACAATTCACACCTATAACCGCATTTCCAGGAACCGATTTTTACGACGAAATGGTAGAAAAAAATATGGTTACAAGTACTAATTACAGACATTATGATTTATTCCATTCAATGATGCGTACTGAACAATTATCAACGAATGAAATATATCAATTAGTTGGTGAAGCATATTCTGCTTATTATCTTTATAAGGGTTGGTTTCGAATGCTTATAAAAAGATACACTAATCCATTTGGGAAATTCAATTGGATGGGACGAAATATACCACGCTTTGCTAAAACGGTAATTAAAAACGGAAGAGATATGCTTCAATCAATGGGAATGAATCAATCAATAATTTCAGATGAATTAAAAGGATTTATGGAACAAGGAAAAATCTATAAATCATTAATAAATGAAAAATCTGAAAATTTTGATTCAAAAAGAGTTATTGTTCCTCTAATTAAAAGATCATCAAAACCAGTAAAACTCGCTAACTAAATTAACGTTAAATTTTGAAAATTTAATATGAAGAAAATATTATTATAAATTTTCGACAGATAACTATTTACAAAAAAACAAAAGGATTAGAACTTAATAACTAATTTATTAAATTTAAGGCTCGAAATTTTACGGACACCGTGGTCGCCAGACGAATACGAGCATGTAATTAATCCAGCTTCTTCAAGCTTCTTAATTTGGGCAGATATATTTGCTTCCGTCATTGCTAGACTAGCTGCAATATTTGAAACATCCATCGGTTCTTCTTGAATGTAATGGAGTATTTGACGCCTTGTTCGCGATGATAAGGCTTTAACTATCTTTTCAATTTGTTCATCTGATTCTACAGAGATTGATTCAGATTTATTTTGCAAATTAACTTCTAAAATGCCGGTTTGTGTAATTTCCATAACTTTTAATCCAACCCTTAATAAATTTTTAGCTTTGGTTTACAAGAAATTTATGTAATTCACCAAATATATATATTATACTATTAGAATTTGAGATTCACTTGTATAATATAGTTACAAATTATTACTGTGATTACAATTGATATTGAAATTAGGCATTATTTATTTTTGATTTTAGGATTATTTATTTAATAAAGCATTCGTTTAATAAAATTAAATCTTTCAAGAACTCTTAAATTTGTAATATTATGCCACTTTTGAAATTTTGAGCGATTTTTTGCTAGATTAAATGAATTTAAATCAATTATATTCTCAAAATAATTTAAAAACTTAACTCTTATTTATATTAAAAATGTTGTAATAATTTATTTAAAATCCCACAAAAAACCCATGACAAAGATTTTTTTACATCTATCGTTTTTAAAATAATTTTTAATGCCGTTCTATTTAACATTATTATTACAAAGTTTTGAAAAATTTTTTCTAATTAGCCTATAGTTTTAAATTTTAAATCAACTTTTTTTATATTAATATATTTCAAACGATCTTTTAAAATTGAGTAATTAACTGTAAATAAACTTAATTTAAGTTAGAAGTTTTAAATTTTATCTTTTTTATGTCCAAATAATATATAGACTCTTTTAATACGATTTATTACTATTCAAATATGGTTTATTTGATAACATTTTTTCGAACAGTTTTTTGAAAAAAATGTAAAAAACGATCATTAATATACTTAAGTTACTTATATTACATATATTATCTATTAATTACAAATATTACAAATAAAAAGCTATGAGGCCATCATAAATGAGTTTCTATCCAGTCCCAAAATCCTCAGATCCAAGAAAAATTAATTCTGATAAACGAAAAAAATTAAAAAATTCTACAAGTGTTATAACGGTTAGGATCGATGAAGAATTAAATAACAATATTGATAAGATTCGAAGGAAAATGGGGATTTCTAAAGCTGATTTTATTAGAAATTATCTAGAATTATCGAAATTCATTGTTAAACAGAAAGGATCAATAAAATCTTTAAATGATAGGGACTTTATTATTGTAAAAAGGAGTTATTTAAGAAAGTTAATTGAGAATGAATCGGAAGAGGAACAAATTAACTTAGGAAGTAAATTAGCTAATTTTATCAATGATATCGCTAGAATAAATGGAAAATTAGATGATATTGAATATAAGTTAGATTTATGCGACAACTTGGGATTCTTTCCTAAATTTATTGATGACGAAGGTTACATATTACTAACAAAAAAGTTTGGACCACAAAAATTCATAGAAGCTTTTATTTGGCGAATATATAATCCTACTACTGATTTCAATACAGACTGGGTATCTTCCAAGATCGAAGCTCAAAGTAAAATAAGGACTGCATATAATAATAAAGTTCAACCGGTAGAACGCTCATCTTCACATTCTTCTTTTGAATTTGCCAAAATTCACAAAGAAGAAACTGAATAAAAAAAGGGATTAACTTTTATCTACAATTTCTTTTAACCCTAAAATCGGAACTATCACTTTATTCGGTCTGAATAATATTTCATAATTTAATTCATGTAAAGCTCTTTCTATATAGAAATAGGTGATTAATATATAAAATGGTTTGAGATCTTTCAATATTTTCCCAATTAATTTTGATTCCCATATATTAAGAACATTCAGAACAACATCAAGAACTTTATTCAAAGGTCTTACAGCTCTCCTGAAGAAAAGATTGTAAAGAATTTCTTCTGGTACTTCATACTTATCTTTTCTAATAATATTATTCTCTATAAACTTAAGTAACGTGTTAAATTTTATATAGCTTAGAGCTCTTAAAAATGAAGCAAAGTCTTTTTCAATAGGAAATTTCCCCTTTTTTTCTTTAAAAGTAAGTTGCGGATCTCCTTCAAAATCTATAAAATAAAAATAATATTGATTATCAATCTTATTGTATAGAATTTGCTCCATGTGTAAATCTTGATGAACTGGTTGAATTTTAATTTCTGATTCTTCAAATTCTAAGCGATATTTCTCAATAATATCTTTAATATCTATAAGTATTGAACTAATTTTTGGTAAATTGAAAAATGCTCTTTCTGGTTGTTCATTCATATGACTTATTAATTCTGAAATCATGGAATTCAATCGTTCTGTATAATTTTTAAGATAGTTTTTGCTATCAACTGATTCTGAATTATATTCTTTTTGGTCTGGTAAAATTAATGAATTATGCAAGCAGTTGATATATCTTCCTATCTCTGAGGAGACCACAATTGTTTCTTGACACTTCTCTTTAATTAATGAAGAAATATTTGATTTCTCACTTAATTTAGAATAATCATTATTCAAATCTTTAAATACAATATTAATCATATTATTAAGTTCATTCCAGTAGATATCACCTAAATTTCCTATATTGGGAACATTTTCGATTATTCCAATAGTTTCTTTATCATGAATTTTAATTGTTCCATAAATTTTTGGTGCACTTGCAAATTTATTTTTAACCAAAACATATAACATAGAAGGTTCTATACTTATCGAATAATCTTTGTAGGATTTTAGAACATATGAAATTGGTTTTTGGTCTGGAGTTTTTTTATTTGAAAGGGTTAATGAAAATAATAAATTAGTGGTATTTCCTTTACCTAATTGATTTATTGAAAGTTCGTATCGATCCGGGTATAATCCTGCTTCTATTAAGTTCTGAACCTTTTTCATATTAGTTTCATCCTCAAATTGTTTACTATAAAGTGTCAATTCTAAGTCCAACGATGGAAATTTTTCAGAAATGTTCACATCAAATAACATTTTCTTCCAGAAAAAAAGACAAAACTCTGCTTCCAATAAGTTAAGTGTGATAATTTTCTGTTCATTTTCAATAGTCATAGCGATTTTTTTGCTAAATGTATTTTCCGTAAGTAATAGAATGTTGGAACGTTTTTTTTCACTAGAATATAGTATATTTTCAATTTTTTCATAGTAAATTAATGGAAGAAAATAATTTTTAGAATAATTAGGAGTCTTTACTTCAATAATTGTCAAAAAAATTTTTCTTCCAATGATTTTAAAATACTGTAGTATAACTTCAAAGTTTAAATTTGATAGAGCCGATTTATCACCAAACCATCTTCTTGAGAGAAGCCAACCTTTAAACTCATTGGAATTACATATTCCTTGAATCACATTTTTATCAAATAAATTGATCATAAAAACCAATAATCTTTTATAAGTAAAAATTTTTTACATATATTTAACCACTATAAAAGCATAATAAAGTGATTTCACAATTATGAGTGAAAAAAGCATTCATTTACCGATTGTTTTTCATTTTCATCAACCAGTTGACAATTTCCCTTGGATATTTGAAGAAGTTTTTAGAAAATCATATGATCCTCTTATTGATAATATATTCCAATTTTCTGATATTAAAGTAACACTACATTTTTCTGGTAATTTATTGGAGTGGCTACTAAAAAATAAAGCCGAATTCATAGAAAAGTTAAAAATAATGGCAAAGAGAAATCAAATCGAGATTATTGGAGGGGGTTATTATGAACCAATATTTGCAATAATTCCTTATCGCGACAAAATGGCTCAAATGAATAAGTTATCCGAATTAATTAAGAGTGAGTTTGGATTGGAAGTTAAAGGCGCTTGGTTATCAGAAAGAGTGTGGGAACCAAATTATCCTTCATTTTTGAGTGATGCAGGATTAAATTATGTTATTGTGGATGATAATCATTTCCGTTCAACTGGAATTACAGAAGAAGATACTCTTTATTCATATGTTACTGAAGACGAAGGAAAAACTCTGCGAATATTTCCAATTAATGAAGTTCTTAGATATTTAACACCTTGGAAACCAACCTACTATTCTATTGATTATTTAAAACAAAAAGCAGATAAAATTGGTAATAGAGTAGCATTATTTATATCTGATGCTGAGAAAATGGGTGTTTGGGGCACTACACACCAAATCTGCTATGTAGAAGGGCAGGGACACAAAGAAGGAGATGAAGGAAAGCCATTTATTCCAGCATTTTTTGAACAAATTAGAAATAATACATGGATTAAATCCATAACCCTTTCTGAATATATGGAACGATTTCCAGCAAAAAATTTAATTTATCTTCCAACTGCGAGTTATGATAAAATGGAAGAATGGGTTTTACCAACTCAAATTCGTAAAAATTTTAAAAAAATTAGAAAATCTCTAAAAGAAGAAGATGAAAAGAAGGAAACTTACCAATTTCTTCGCGGTGGATTTTGGAGATATTTTTTAGTAAAATATCCAGAATCTAACAATATGCACAAGAAAATGCTTTATGTAAGAAATAAACTTATTTATGCTGAAGAAAATCTATTAAAAGTTGAACGTGAAAATTTGGTTTCTGTGATATTAAAAAAAATTGATGATGCTTGGGATGAAATTTATAAAGCTCAATGTAATGACTGTTATTGGCATGGTTTGTTTGGAGGTGTTTATTTACAGTTTTTAAGATTTTCAGTTTACACCCATCTAATAAATGCTGAAAGAATAATTGATGAAATTAATACTTTAGTTAATCCCAAATTAAAATCTTATATCTATATTAATCCAATTGATTTTCTTAAGGATAGTAAAGTAGAATACATAATTGAATCAGATATTTTTAATATTTATGTCAATCCTAATGATGGTGGAACGATTTTTGAGTTAGATTATAAGCCTAAGTCCTATAATTTACTAAATACTTTAACAAGATGGCCTGAAGCTTATCATGAGAGTAAGAAGCTTGCCACAAAAGAAGTACTTATCGATAGATTCAGAAGGAGTTTATTACGCATTAGATTTTTAAATCATGATGTAACTCTTGAACAACTCCATGCAGATCAATATTATGATTTTGGAGATTTCGTTGATGGGAGTTTCAGGGTTACTAGTAGTGAAAAAGAAGGAAAAATTGCTATTATAGAAATGGAAAAAATTGGTAGTATAAAAGATCCAGATACAAATGAAACAAATCCAGTGCGAATTACAAAAGATATTTATGTGAAGGGTAACGAAATTGAAGTTATTATACGAATAATTTTTGATGAGATCCCTGAAAAAGAAAAAATCTTATATAAAATTATCAAGAATTTAAATGTGGCCATCGACATTCCTTTTTTCTTTAACGGCGATTCAAAAAAATTCCAATGGGAAAGCCAACAGGTAGATTTTAATGATGAGAAAAATGTAGGATTATTAGAGTCTTTTCAATTTACAGGTTCTCATTTTAAAGCTTTTGATGAAAATTATGATTTAAATTTTGAAATTAATATTTCAAGTAAAGCTGATTCAATTAAAATTATTAAATTCCCAATAATTGCTTATGCTTACACAGATGAGGGCTATAAAGAGATTTATCAAGGAATCAATTTGACTCCTCTTCTTAAACTTGATAAGAGGTTAGAAATTCATTTAAAGCTTAATGTTTTTTAATATTTATATTTTTGTTTTTTCGACAAATTTGTAGATAGGAGCTAAAACTAATAAATTTATGTTAAATTTTAAATATATTAACACTCTAATAACTACTAGAAAACATAAAATTTGCATCGGTTTTGATACTTATGGGAGCTAATGGGAATGGAAACCGGAATGGCTGGATCTATAACAAAAAAACATTGAAAAGTAATATTGAAAATAATAAATATGTTAAAAACGTTCGAAAAAAGTTAATGGAAGAAAAAATTAAAAAGAGAAATCAGAAGTAAAAGCTCTCAAAGAGAGAAAAAATCTTCTCAAATTTATTTTGCTTAATCTTTCTTTATTTGTAATTTTTAAAAAACTTACTAAAATACGTTTATTTTTATAATCAGTACATTCTTATACGTATTTTATCTTTTAATAAATGAATCCTAGTTTAAATTAAATTATGAGAGCTTGTAAAGATAAATGCTTTAGTTGGAATTGTTGTGATGAAAAACTTCAAGCATGTATTGATAAATCAGAATATGTAAAAGGTATCAGAAATAAATTAAAAAAGAAAAAATATAAAAAAATTAATAAAATTAACAACTTCCATATATATTATATGTGATC
>JBHLKB010000017.1:0-17128 GCA_048887205.1 Candidatus Hodarchaeota archaeon | reverse complement strand
ACAACTTCTTCCGGAAATAAATATTTTGCTAAATGAATTATCATTTCCTTCGTTTCTATACAATTAAATAACTTTAAGCTTTCAATGGAGTAAAATAATTCACTTATCAAATCATAATTCGTATCTACTGAAAAATCAAGAAGTTCTAGATTCCTATATATTCGAGACACAATATTCTTTAAGAGATCATAATCTTGTAACTTGACAAGAGTATTGTTCATAAAATGACTAAATAATACATAATATGTAGCTTCAGATGAAACAAAACCATCTCGAAATTGTTTTATTCCTTCTGGAGCTATTCTTAACTCAATTTCTTCTAAGATTGCTGTTATTTCACGTTCTAATTTTTTAACTCCTAATTGACGATAAATTTTTAAAATCACTACCAATTGAGATGTCTCGAGATTTTTCAAATAGTTAGGTTCAAAAAATTTTGGATCTGTTTTAATCAAATTATTCACATGTTCAAAATCTAACCATAATTTCATCAATTCGGTTGATTTAATAAAATAATATGCTCCATCTGTTGCTTCAATAATAGGTGATTCATACCTTTCAATAGCTTCCTCGTATAAATCCAACAAAAAATTAACAATTTTTTCCTCATCAAGATTAATATTCAAATGTTTAGCCAAATAGATTCCACAAAAATAAATATCAGGGTTTTTTAATGTGACTAATGGAACATCTATAAGCCATTCATCTACATTTTCTTCCAAATAAACTTTTATGTGAGAAAAATCAAATATCTTCTGAAGATGGAAGAAATAGATGATTCTATGAATCAAATATAATAATTGAAGCTTAAATTGAGGTTCTTCTATATCTTCTAAACTTTCTATTTTTTTTCGATTTCTTCTGAATTTATCAGTTATCTTTTCTTGGATTTGAACATATTTTCTTAAATTTTCTTTCTTTTCTGGAGAATTATCAATCAAATTTTTTAAATTCCTAAGTTCCATAATAAATTCAATATTCAAGAAACCCTCAGATTTCATTTTTAGCATTAGAGGAATAACTTGGATATCACCAAGATAATCAACTATTTTTTCAAGAAAAATTTCATATATTATTGGACTAACTTTTTTTTCATAGAGTTCTATTAATGAACTTATCTCTTCTCGATCTTCTTCGCGTAGTTCTAAAAAAGGATCTAAGAATTTATTTTCGATTTCTGTTTTTTCAAATCCCAATTCTTTAAAGAATTGTGAACTGTAAGTAATTAGATTTTCAAGCTTTAGATCGATATTAGTTTTATTAATTGGAGAATTTCCGAGAGCTTTATTTATATTTTCATGGAAAAATTGATCTAAATTATTATAAAACAAATCAATTTCTTTAAAATATAAATCTAAAATATTAAATAATCCTTGAAAAATCATTTTATAAAAAGAAAAAACTCAATATATTTTTTCATTTTTAACTGTATTATGTAAATTGTTAAAAAAATTAATATTTTATCTTTTCTGATTGAAATTCAATATCATAAAGTATATCTTAATTATCTTAATGTTTCTAATAATCAAACCTTCTAGAAATGTCTGTATAATGAAGAAAATCAGAAATTAAATATAAAAAGTAGAAATAATTCTTATTCAATATAACTGTTATATTCATAAAAATTCTAATTCAAGTTTAGAGAAGTGTAATGACTAATTCAATCTTCGGTACATCTGGAATAAGAAGAGTATTTCAAAATTATTCAGAATCAGATCTCATGTTCACACCACAAATGGCTTTAGATCTTGGATTATCTTTGGGGACATATTTAAAATCTGGATCTACAATTGTTATTGGAAAAGATATTCGAACTTCAGCTTTGCCAATAGAACATGCCTTAATCTCAGGACTTATTAGTTCGGGGTGTAATGTAAAAACATTAGGAATTGTAACTACTCCTACATTAGCAGCTTCTCTACATTTTTTAGATGCTGAAGCAGGAGTTATGATAACCGCTTCTCATAACACTCCAGAATATATAGGCCTAAAATTGTGGAATCCTTCAGGAGTAGGATATTCTCACGAACAAGAAATTGAAATTTCTCGAATTTACGATGAAAAAAATTTTATTAATATTGAATTTGACCAAATTGGAAAGGTAACACAAGTTAATGACATTAATGATATTCACATATCAGAGATATTGAAAGAGATCAGATTTGATGGAAGTAATTTAAATGCTATTGTTGATCCAGGGAATGGTTCTGGTTGTGATATCGTGCCAAAACTTCTTTCTACTTATAATTTAAATATTATGACTATAAATAGTCAAATGGATGGGAGATTCCCGGGACGTCATTCAGAACCAAACAAAGAGAATTTAATTCAATTATCAAAATTTTTAAAAATTTCCCCACAAAGAGATATTGGGATAGCACTTGATGGAGATGCTGATAGAGTTATTTTTTTAGATGAAAGTGGTGAAATTATTGATCCAATTCGATTATTAGCACTTATGGCAAGGCAATATATTCAAGAAAACACACTAAATAAAGATGAAATGAAAGTCGTGACTCCTGTCAATTCATCAAGCTTAATAGAAGATGTTTTAAATCCTCTTAGTTGTGAAGTTATTAGAACTGAAGTAGGCGACATTAAGGTTGCTCTTGCCTTGCAAAAATTCGGAGGATTTTTAGGAGGGGAGACTTCAGGTACTTACATTTGGCCAAAATTTCATTACGGTCCAGATTCGATCGTTACAATAGCTACTATTATACAAATGATAACTAAATCTGGAAAAAGCTTGAATGAATTATTAGAAGATATTCCAGAATATCCATATTATGCAACGAAATTTAAATTGCTACAGGATATTCCATTTACTGAGGAAATTCATCAAAAAATTATTAATGAAATGAACGATTCCTTTGATAATTTAGGAAAAGAAAAAGTAAATATAAACCGATTGGATGGATGCCGATTCGATTATGAAGATGGTTGGCTTTTAATAAGACGGTCTGGAACAAGTCCTTACTTAAGAATCTCAGGTGAATCGACTAAAGATATAAATAGTTCAATAGAAATGAATAATATCGCAATGAAAAAAATGCAAAAATTAAATTTAATCTAATTTTTGTTTGAAAAGCAATGTGTGGAATTTTTGGTATTATTTCAAATCAAAAAGATATTAACATTGGTAAATTAGCTCTAGAAGGAATAAAACGTTTAGAATATCGTGGATATGATTCGTGTGGGATAGTATCAATTGCAGATAATAGACTATTTGTCAAAAAAGATGCTGGAAAAATTGATGATATCCACAAGAAATTAAAATTAGATGAATTTCCAAATGACTCTAAACTTGCTCTAGCTCATACAAGATGGGCAACTCATGGACCACCGACAAAAGTTAATAGTCATCCTCATATAGATTGTAATGATAAAATCGCTGTAATTCATAATGGAATTCTTGAAAATTTTTTTGAACTTAAAGATGATTTGGTGTCTAAAGGACACATTTTTAAATCTGAAACTGATACTGAAATAATTCCTCACCTAATAGAAGAAAATATGACAACACTTGGAACCTTCAAAGAAGCTGTTTTTGCTGCTATCAAAAGGTGTAAGGGAGCATATGCATTAGCTATATGTCACGCTGATTATCCTGATACTATCATAGTTGTTCGCAGAGAGTCCCCTCTAATAATTGGCATAGAAGAAGGAAAAACCTCTTATTGTGCTTCAGATATTCCGGCTTTTCTCCCATATACACGTAATTGTTACATATTAGAAGATGATGAAATCGCAATGTTAAAGGCAGGTACAGTAGAATTTTTTGATCTTAATAATATCAATGTTTCTAAACTTAAGGAACCTCAATATATCGAATGGAGTATTGATGCCGCTGAAAAAACCGGTTATGATCACTTTATGTTAAAAGAGATTTATGAAGAACCTATGGCTTTAAGAAGAACTATGAAAATATCTCCTGAAGATTTAAAAAAATTTGCTGAGACGTTAATAACCGCAGATCATATATACATAACAGCTGCTGGAACATCTTTTTATGCATCATTAGCAGGTAAATTTATTGTAACAAAATTTTTAGGAAAATATATTGAAGCTATAGAATGTTCTGAATTTAAAACACAGCTACTAAACTCACTAGAAGATAATTCTGTGATTATCGCAGTATCACAATCTGGAGAAACTATTGATCTAATTGAACCAATTAGGTGGGCAAAAAAATGTAAACCAGATATAAAAATATTATCAATTACAAATATTGTAGGTTCGACTCTTACGAGACATTCTGATTACGTTTTAGTCACTCAGGCGGGACCCGAAATTGGCGTTGCTGCCACTAAAACATTTGTTAGTCAAGTGTTAACTCTTGGTTTAGTAGCCTTGGAGATTGCTAAGTTAAGAAAAATTGAATCACCTGAGGAAATCCAGAAGTATTACAATGCTATTAATTCTACTCCTGAAATTATTGAAAATTTTCTTGATAAAAACGTTGAATTAATTAAATATATTGTACGAAACTTGGAGAAAAATCTTAACTTTTTCTTTTTAGCAAGGGGCATATCAATAGCAACTGCTAAAGAAGGCGGTCTAAAGTTAAAAGAAGTTGCTTGTAGATTCATTGAAGGTTATTCTGCAGCGCATGCAAAACACGGTCCGATTTCTTTAGTGAGAGAAGGGTATCCAATAATATTTATTGCTCCTCCAGATGAGACTTATGAACGTTTAATCGGTAACGTAATGGAGTTTAAATCGAGAGGAGGCAAAATAATTTCTTTAGTTGTAGAAAGTGATAGAAAAATTACTCAACTAAGTGATATTACGATTCGATTTCCACAACCAGGAGATAAATACCATTCCCTTTTTAGTCCAATAACATTTATCCCTGCTTTACAATTATTAGCTTATTATGCGGCATTAGAGCATAATTTAGACCCGGATAAACCTCTAAATCTGGCAAAAACGGTAACTGTTCATTAGCTTATTACTAACTAGCTTTTTTTATTTCAAAAATATGACCTTGCCATTCATTAAGATTAACATACAAGCCATATTTATATAAATCCTCTCCATTGTAAGTATAAGATTTCTTATGAAGTAAATCAATAAAATCCCATTTATATGTATCAAAATGGAAAGGACTTATCCTTACATGAGATTTTGAAGGATAAGGGCTATAATTAACAACAACAAGTCGATAGGTCTCATCAACCCACCATAAATAGGAAAGAATATTTGAAAATGAAGAATCTTCAGGGCTTACAGATTCAATTTTACAAAGAGACCAACTCCCATTCCCATATTCTCTTCCGGGTATAATTTTTAATAACTCTTGATAAAAATCGGACAAATTCTTATTATCTTCTTCAAAAGGGCTTCTTCCTAATTGAACAGGTAATTTTATTTTATAGCCATGAGTTTGACCCTCATATACTAATCTTGCTCCGGGTAAAGTCAATGCTATAATCGCTGCTGCTTGTGATTTATTCTCTCCAAGTTTCTCAACAGCTCTTAATTCATCATGATTTTCAATAAATCTAATAAGCTTGCTTTGATAAACCCATTCAGCATTAAGATGATCTCGAATAGTATTTGAATTCCCATGTGTAAGTCTTTCATACAACTTTTTATCATAACAAAAATCAAATCCCTGTTGTTGAAGTTCCCATTCCATATCCCAATATACTTCCGCTATAAATAAAAAGTTTGGATATTTTTGCTTCACAGATGGAATAATTTCTTCCCAAAATTCTTTTTCTGGAGGTGAACCCGCTTTTTCACTCCAAGTTCTGCTAAAAACATTATTTGTCATTAACATTGCCATATCACATCGAACTCCATCACAGAATTCTGCAATGCTAAGCAGAGTATTAATCGTTTTTTGACGGGCTCTTTCTGAAAACGAGTTAATCTGTATACAATCCGTCCAACTTGGAAAATTTGGATCGCGACCGTATGCAAATACCTTCTCTCTAATACTAAAATAATCATATGGATGAGACATTAAATCATCCAAATCTCCCTCAATAAATAGATCAGATTCAAATGTCCATAAAGAATCAATAGAAACATGATTGGGGACGTAGTCTAATATTAGCTTTATATTTCTATCAGCCAATTTCTTTCTGAAACTCATCAATCCGTCAATTCCACCAATATTGTCATCAACATGATAATAATAAACAGAATATGGAGATCCTACCACGTCTTCATCTCTAAAATCACTTAGAGCTTTATGATACTCTTTTTGTAGATCGGGATCTTCAAGAGCTATTTTTTTACTAGCAGGGCTTCTCTCCCAAACACCCATAAGCCAAACAGCATCAAAATATTTTATCTCTTGGTTAAAAACTTTTTCTGGAATATTATCTAAAGTAATTGAGCTATTATTAATTTCAGATAAAGAATAAAGCCAAGGCCAGGTATTAATTTCATAGATTTTTGGATTTTTAACCCATTCTGTATGTTCAATAGACATTTTCATATGAGAGTTAATTTTTTTCAGATGAATTTATAGAATTATTATGGATTCCTTCATTTATATACATACATATAAATTAATTTATAATCATAATTATAATAGAAAAAATAATATATATTTTGGTAAAAAATGAGTGAAGAAAAAGATGCATTACGGAAACTTATAATGTTAATTTCTGATTTACGAGCGAAAGATGAGGAACGATATGAAGCTCATGTCAATTTTATGAACGAAACAATTAAAATGATCAGCGCAATTGAATCTCAAATGAATAAACATTGGAATACTGTGTTAGAATCATTAAAAGAATTAAATGAAAGTATAAGTGCTAATTTGGATTCGTTACTCACAGGTATTAATCCAAAAGGGCTAAGAGAAACATCAAAATCCTTAAAAGAAATAATGGATACAATGAACAAAAGTGTACAATCAATGAATCTAGAAAAAGTTCTGAGTGAATTAAAAGTCTTAAAAGCTGGTGGAATTACATATGTGCCCACCGCATCAGTAGCAGTGGGGCAGCAACCAGAACAGATTTCTGCGGGGATTAATTTAAGTCCTACCGGTTTAAAGTCTCCAGTGGGAAGCACAAAAGCATCAAGCGGCGAACCAGAATGGGTTGACCCTCATGAAAAAGCAAAAAAGGAGAAAGAAGAAGACCAGCATCTATTAAAGCCGTCTGACTTTTTTGGTAAATAAGTTGTTTTTCGCGTTAGCTAAAAAGTTCAATAAAAGGTCTTAATTTAGCTTTTGCATGTTCTACATTTTCTCCAATCTTCTTAAAATTAATCCCTATTGAGGGTGTTCTAAGTTCTGTTCTGATTTTATTTATCAATAAATCATAACAAGAGGAATTTATATGACAATCGGCAAGTTCGTTAATAACAAGACCATCAACTTTTACCTTTTTTACATAATTTTGGTAAGAATTGATTAAGAGTTCACAATTATTCAAACATAATAACCCTTTATTTGAAGCGTTTAAAAGATAACGAGCATACTCTTCAATTGGATCAGAAGTGTTCGAAACGGGAATTTCCTCTAATAATCCAAGTAAATCCCAATCTGAATAAATTACTTTCCCTCCTAATTCATAGATAATTTCTTGAGTTTCTGGTTCCCAACCGTTGAATATTGGAGTTAATAAAATTCTTGGCCTGCTCGAGACATCCATTCCTACTCTTCGATTTATTCGCTCTCTCATTTCATTCACTAATTGGCTTATGTTCTCGAGATATCTTTGAGCGTTGGAATTATAATCTTGAAATGAAATGAATAATAATGCCAAGATTTCTGCGAACGTAGCAGGATTACATGGGTAAAAATCTGAGGTGCTTATATCATAAAGAATAGTTTTATAATATCTTTTAACTTGATTTCCTATGCGAAATTGTTTTTTTAAACTATTATCAGTTACTACATTGCCAGTAAAGTTTTCCAATTCTGTAATCGCATTTTTTATATTTTTTACCATAATTTCTAAAGTTTTATTTTCATTTTCATTATCTATTGAAGGAATTTCTATCCAAATTTGATTTGGAATTATCGTTTTCAAGGATTTTATATATTGATTATATTTTTTACACCTTATAGAAAAGTTTAAGGTACAATTGCAATTATTTGCTTCTGAAACATGCATTCCATAAATAGATTTGACACCAAAGCAAAAATCCAATGGTATATCCTTTTCTATTGCTAAATCATATAAAAAATTATACTTTGAATTTATAGAGTTAATAACATCATTTAAAACATTATCTACTATTTTCAAGAAATCTAATTGCCTAGCTATTCCTAATAATTTTGTCGTAAGGTTCCAACCAAATAAAGATGTCGCTGAATTTAATGCAAGTAAATATAAATTAAGTTTAAATTTTTCCATGCGAATTGGAAAAACAGGAATCGAATCGGCTGCAAATACCAAGTCAGGGAATCCAGAAGCTACAGAAATTAGTTTCTTCTTCTCTTTTGATTTCTTTTTTTGTAAATAGTCTCTACCTGTTAAGAAATTATATGCAATTTTTAGCACAGATGTAAAGTTTACAACATCATCAGCGTATATACTCATTTTACGAGAGTTATAATAAATTAAATACTTATCTTTGATAATAAAGAATTTACAATTTAAATTAAATCATAAAATTCTAATAAAATTTATTAGAACTATGATGTAATGAAATAAAAATTTAAAAATCTTAAATAAGAAATTTTAAAGTTTATTTGAACATTTCCATGAAGGCTCCTAAACGAGTTTTAACTTGTTCTATATTTTCACCAATTTTATTGAAATTTAGAGCAATACTTGGAATTTCAAGTTCTCGACGTAATTTATCCTTTAACATTGCATAACAGTTTGAAATAGAATGACAACCAAATACTTGAATAAAAACAAGACCATCAGCTTTTAAATTTTTTGCCATTCTTAAGTAAGAATCCGTTAGTGTATCATTATCGCACCCAATCCCATTTTTTGTAGCATTCATTAGATAATGAGCATATGCTTCGACCGGATCAGATATTTTACTAATAGGAATCTCTTCTAATAGTAATAGAATGTCCCAATCTGCATAAAATGCCCGTCCTCCGAGTTCATAAATAATTTCGTGACTTTTTGGTTCCCATCCACCAAACATAGGAGTAATTAAAATTCGAGGCATTTTACTAACGTCCATACCAATTTTATTTCTAACTCTCTCTTTCATTTCTTTTACTAATGATGCCATGTTGTCTCGATATCGAATTGCATTAGAATTATAGTCCTGAAAACTATTGTTTAATATTACTAATATCTCACTAAATGTGGCAGGATTGCAGGGGTAAAATCCAAATGTGCTTATATCATAAAGAATAGTTTTATAATAGTTTCTTATATCATTAGCAACTTGAAAGTGATTCCGTAGTATGTCTCTATCATAATTATTCCCACTTATCTTTTCCAATTCTCTAATACCATCATAAAGATTCTCTGTTAATAGTTCTAATGCATTCCCTATATTTCTTGGAGGAATGTCAATCCAAATCTGTTTAGCAGGATTCTCAATTGTTTTTAAAGATTCTAAATATTTATTCCAAGCACTACATCGAATTGTGTAATTCAAATTTGCTTCTACATTTTTTCCTTTACTTACGTGCATTCCATAGAGAGACTTTATTCCATAACAAAAATCGGTTGGAACACCATTTTCTATTCCAAGTTCATACATCTCATTATATTTATTATTTACGGCATCGATTACATTATTAATAATTTCATCAATTATTTTGTTTACATCGCCAATATTTAGATTTTTTATAAATCCTAAAAAATTGGAAACATTTTTCCAGCCGAAAATTCTCGAAGCGGAACCTAAATATATTAGATATTTATGCATGTCAAATGTATGCATTCTAATGGGAAATACAGGTAATAAATTGGAAAATCCATAAACCAAATCAGAAAAAGGGAGCGCTACTGAAATTAATTTCTTTTTTTCTCGAAATTTCTTTCTCTTTAAATAATCTCTGCCTGTTAAAAGATTATACGAAATTCTAAGTACTGAACTAAATCTAACAATCTCATCAGCTATAAGACTCACTCTTTAAATCATCTCCAAAAATGCTTCTACCCTTGTAGCAAGCTGTCCACGAATAGCTCTTGAATAATCTCTTTCTAAATTTAAAACATGAATCCCTTTTTCTTGTAATCTATTTTTTAGATGTGAAGACATAAGAGAGATATGATCACAGAACTTAATAATATGATTTACGATTCCAAATTTTCTTCCCGTTTTCTTTAGATGATCATAGTATATTTTCTCAAGTTGAAGTATTTTATTTTCTAAAAAATTAGGAACTGAATGATCTCCAAAATTATTATTCTTAAAACGGTGAACTAATATATTATAAGGATTTTCCATTGAATCTAAAATATCATTTGGAATAATTTGGGAATAATAGTTATTACCTATCCAAGAGTCAAAAAAAATTATATTTCCTCCTCCCTCTTCTACTAGATCAATTAAAGGATCATTGATAAAGATAGATCCTCCTGTCAATAAAATTTCTTTTGAATTAAAAGATGTTTGAATTTGATTTTCGCTCCTGTGTTCCAAATAAGACTCTAATTTAGGTAAAAAAAAGGGTCCATATAAAATTGCTTTTTGGAGAATTTTCAACTTTTCTGATCCTCTAATGTTTAAAGAACTAAAGGTTAATAATTTTCGCTTAAAATTATTATATTTTTTAATACTTTCTTTCAAATTTTCGTCCTTTATTTCTTTTCTATTAATCTCCTCTAATTGTTTTTTTAATTCTAATAATTCTAATTTAAAATATTTCAAGCTTTTCTCATTATTTGTATAGGGTACATAAAAATTCAAACGAGGAATATCAAAATGCCTAGAAATTATTTCAGAGGCACATATATCTGAAACACAGTGATTAGATACAATGAAATAATCAATTAAATTTAAGAATTCATATTGATTAGGTTTTATGGAAAATAAACCAATACATGATTGTGCAAATGCGCACGTAGATGGAGGTAAATAATCATGGCTAGCATCCATGAATTCATCATTACCTGCAAATAGTAATCTTAAAGGAATGAAACCGGCAGCATCTAATAATTCTTCCGGGATATTATCATGAGAAATGAAGGCTATTATCTTTTTTCCTTCTTCTTTCTTCTCTCTTAGAAATACGGTATATTCAGATAAAAGCTCTAAATTATCCATTTTGTTAATTTTAAAAACTTTGAATTATTAATCAAAAAACGGTTAATTGCTCATAAAATTTTTTATTATTAACAAAAACATTAATTCAAAAAAATATTTTCAAAATAATTTAGCCACTATTTTGATCTTGAGCAATTAACGCTGCCCCAATTGCTCCAGTAAGTTGAGCGGAGCTTTTTCCATTAATTACTGGCGTAAAAATCTCGAAACCTAATTCTACCTCTAAAAATTTTTTAACTGCTATATTTTTAGCTACTCCACCACAAAAAACTAAAAGAGGTGCAACTCCAATGCGTTTAGCCATTCCAGCAACTCTCCTTGCGATTGATTTATGAATCCCAGAAGCAATATCTTCTTTTTTTGTTCCTTTTGCAAAAAGCGAAATAACTTCAGATTCAGCAAAAACCGTACATGTGGAACTAATTGATGCTGGATTTTTAGAATTAAGTGCTAAATCTCCAATTTCCTGGATGGAAACTTCAAGCGCTCCAGCCATCACTTCAATAAAACGACCTGTTCCTGCAGCACATTTATCATTCATGTTGAAATCAATTACACTCCCAGTCTTCTTAGAAATCACAATAGCTTTAGAATCTTGACCACCAATATCTATAACAGAATGTGCTTCCGGAAAAAAATATTGTACTCCACGTGCATGTGCCGTGATTTCTGTAATACGGTCATCAGCAAATGATACAGTATTCCTTCCATATCCCGTGCTCATAACATAAACATCATTTTTCTTAAGGTTATGTTGTTCTAAAAGATCATTAAATAAATTGTTACCAACACGTTTAAAGTCAAAAGTAGATCGACCTATACGATAATCCACAATTTTTTTATCATCGAGTAAGACTACTTTTGTTTCTAATGATCCAATATCAACTCCACATGTCTTCAATTTTCAAATCATCCTCTAGTATCTAATATAATTAATTTGTAAAATGAATATCAAAAATTAAAATTTTTGATAATAATTTATCGTAATATAAGGAAAGAGATGAAAAGGGTAATAAAGAATGCAAAAGCCATCTGAAGTATATTTTTAACTATGGATTCTTTTGAAACTACACCTAAAAAGATTCCAAGTAAAATTATACATGCAAGAATCAAACTAAATGAGATGATAAAAATAACAAAATTAGCTGATGATACAAATAAAAATGGTATTAAAGGTATCAAGCCTCCTAAAAATGGTGAACCCCCATTTACACAAGAAACAACTATACTAGCAAAACTCTCAGCTTTTTGTTGAAGAGTTTTATTCTTTTTCCTCCCTTTTCTGAATCTAAGTCTTATCTTTGGATTTAGATTATGATTAATTTTCATTAACATTGCCTTTTCAATTTCTTGTATATCAACTGAATCCTCGTCAATCTGATCTTCTTCATCACTTGTATCTACCACCATTGCTTTTTTCAAATCCTCTTCTATTTTTTTTTGTTCAGCTTTCTCAGAAAGATATGATCCAGTTAATCCTGACATAAACATAGATATAGAACTCCCAAAACCTGTTAAAATAACAAGATGACTGTCGATTGAAGCTTGACCTTCATTAAGAATTACAGCAAAAAAACCTAATAGGATCCCCAAGACAGTTAACATTCCATCATAAAAGTTATTTACAAAATAACGTCTTGCGATTGCCCATAAATTTGTGATTTTTGCGTATGTTTTGATTTTTTTTAACATTTCATTTATTATTGAACCAATAATTGATGGTAGAATTTCTTATTTAATCTTATGCAATCTTATTTTTCCATAAAAGATGTGATTATCAATTACCTTAGAATTTTAAATACCAAGTAGTATCGAAATAATTAATGTCACTACACCTGCAGTAATTAAATGCATAGCATAACGTAAACGGCCTCCTCCTGAAATTTGCCCTAGAAATATCCCTAAATATATGAGTAAACTAGCAAGTATCACGTAAGAAAATATAAAATGTATCAATGTTAGAGATGCGCCGAAGAAAAAAGGAATTAGAGGAAGAGAACTTCCCAAAACTGGAGCACCCCCATCTACTAATGAAGCTACAATTGTTGCGAATTTTTCTGCTTTTTCTAATAATGTTCTAGGTTTTTTTTCATTTCCTTTCTTAAAATTCTTTTTTATATATTTGAATTCTGGATTTTCAGGTTCTTCTTCAACTTCTGCCATTTGCTTCTTCATGTCAATTACTTTTTTCTTTCTTTCAGCTTCCTCAGAAAGAAATGCTCCCCACAACCCACTAATCCCAATTGCTAAAGCTGTTGCAAATCCAGTTATAAGAACATCTTGAGACTCAAATGTCAAAGGTTCTGCAAGGAATGTCTGATTTAGGACTATAATAAAAATCCCACTTACGATTCCCGCACAAGTTAAGGCTCCGTCAAAAGCATTGTTAAAGAATTTTCTCCTTGCAATTATTCCTAAATCAGACATTTTGGAGTATTCTTTCCACTGCTGTATTTTCTCCTTAATTTTCATTAAGCGATTTTTTCACCTTTTATCAATGTTTGTATGTCAAGATTATGAGATTCTTAATAAAATTCTTATTTTAATAAGATCTATTCAATTCATTTTAAATTTACTAATAAATTAAATTAAAAATATATTAAGATTTCTCTAAATACTATATTTTTATTGATCTAATCATTTATATTTATAAGAGTTATTAAAAATATTTAAATGGAATTTTCATGAATAAAATTAAGGAAGAAATTATATCAATGCTTATTGAGCATTCTAGAATTATTTATTCTGTTCTTAGTGATATGGGTGTTTTTTATAACAGGTGGGCTGAGGATTATGAGAAACATAAAAGTTCACTTGAAAAGAAAAAGAGTAAGATGCAATTAAACGAAGAAGATGCTGATGCAATCAAAATTCAATTAATTCAAAAATTCTCTGAATCAGGTGCCGGATTGGGTGACTTCGTTGCATTAATCCTTCGAATGGATAATGTTATTAATTATCCTTTAGAATTTGTTGATATGCTCCCAAAAATTAATTTAGATGATAAAAATAATGAAGAAATAAAGAAGAGATATGAGAAACTAATCAACAAGACAATTGAAATGGCTGATGTTTTAAAATCAACTATTAAGAGCTTAAGAGATAAACCGGATGTAGTGTTTAATAATACAACAAAAATCCATGAGATTGAAAACGAAATTGATACAATTTATAGGCAATTTCTTGAATATTTATATTCTAATAAGGATATTGATATAAGACTACTTTTGCGATTAAGGGATAGTATTGTCTTGTTGGAACAGTTAGCTGATCGCATCCATGATATAGCAGATTTTATCAGAGTATTACTATATCAATAATATTTTTTTTGAAAATGATATTAAATCTTCATTTCTCATTATCTTTTATGAGAAAATTTATACGCAACTTTTAATTTTTCTGATATAAAAAATTAATTTTTTTAAATAAAAACTAGATGTAATTTATATGAATGGCAAACAAAAATTTTATTTTTATCTTGCTATAGTCCAAGTTATATTAGCCATGATTTTTCTTTTAACAATAAACGGCCTTGTTGGATTTGTTAAGGCCCAAACAGGCACTCCTTTTGACTATTATAATTCTCCGACAACTCCCATATTAGCAATTTCTGCTGCAATAGCGATATCAGTTTCAGGATTAGCAGCTGCTTACGTTATAAAAACGGTAGGGACGGCAGCTATTTCAGCCATATCGGAAAGAGAAGGCGCATTTGGAAAAGTAGTAGTCATTGTTGCATTAGGAGAAGCTATTGCAATTTATGGTTTGATTATAGCAATATTATTAGTGTTTAATATACCAGCACCGCCATAAGGGTTATTATTTTATAATTAGTTTATTTTTGGTGAATTCCACGAGTGTCATCGTCCCAAGTTATGCGTTTACTCTTATAAAAATTGGTTTTTTAAAGCAATTAATAATGGATGATATAACACTGGATAAGTTAGAAGATATTACTGATCTTAAACAATTTATTGAATTTATAAGCATTTTCTATCCTGGACTTTCTTTTAAATCTTATACTATTGAAGACATTGAGAAGGCTCTTTTTCATACTTATATTAAACTAATAGGGAAAATTCTCTACATATCACCAAAAACTATGAGAATCTTTTTAAAGAACTATTTATTGAAATATGAAATTATGAATATTAAACGCGTTATCCTTGGTACGATTTTAGGTATTAATATCGATGAGAAAAATTCGATGGTAAATATGTTAGTCGAAAAATATTTAGATAATGTAAATTTTATAAAAGAGTTAATTGAAATTACATCTCTAGAAGCAATCCAACTATATATGAAGCCTACTTTATATAATAAGGTAATTAGAGAAGGAATTCTTTATTTTAAAAATACAAATGAAGTCTTTGTTTTAGAAGCCTTTTTGGACCAATTATATTATAAAAATTTGAAAAATGAGATGAAATTTTTAACTCAAAAAGAAAAAAGAATGATCTCCTTGTATATAGATTATATATCAGAAATTTACAATTTGAATATAATATATAGAGGGATAAAAAACAATATTGATAAAAATCTTTTAATACAGTTTTTGGTTAGCAATTATTTATTTATGAATGAGAAAATATTAAGAGATTTAGTGAATCTAAAAGAAATTGATGAATTTATTACAATTCTTAAACAATATCTAACAAAAATAAAAGAATTAAAATCAAGTCTATTTCATTTTACTCTTGATGAAGAACATTTTATTTGGTCAGTAGAGAAAATATATTTAGATTATTATTTTAAAATGCTAGAAACTAAGAAAGTGGATATAGAATATCAAGCGATTTTAAAAATCTTGGAATTATTAATAAAAAAAGATAAAGAAATTCGCTTATTCATTCTCCCAAAATTAGTAAAAATTATACAGGAAAAGTATGAATTGTTAAAATGAGCGATCAATGTAAAGATAGGAGAAAATAATTCGGGTAATTGAATTATGGACATCTTTAAGTGGATAAAAGATATTGAAAAAGTATATGAAGAATTAATAAATAATGCGAAAAGTGTCAATTTAAATGATATAGAAGAATTCAGAGAGATCCAAAGAAAGGAATTTGAGGATTATATAAGAAAGAAAAATGATCTTGTAAGAAATGCCTTAGTTACTCTCTCAGAAGATGTAGACTCTGAAATTATAATCTTTCGAGAAAAGATGGATATAGCAATTAAAAAGATTGAAAAAGAATTTCAAAATAGTACTCAAAATCTAAATAAATTAATTATTTCTGAAGCAGGGTTGGATTTTTAATGGTCAATGAAAAAATTCATATTTTAGGAGAAGAAGATTTGGTTGTTATGTTGGGTCTCATAGGTATAGAAGGCACAATAATTAATTCTGGAGAGGATTTTATGATCGAATTTAATGAGTTAATAAAAAAGGCTTCAATAGGCATGATCATAATAGCAATACCTTTACCTGATGATATTATAAATTTTGTAATAAATTTTAAACTTAATAATAGGAAACCCTTCATATTTATCCTTCCAGATATTTTCCATTCCCGTATTGAAGAAGAAGGACAAGTAATAAACAAAATATTAGAAGCTATTGGAGATGTTGTTCTATCATAAAGAGTTGAGTTAAAATTTCTGAAGAAAAAGAGATAAAAAAACAATTTGGAAATTTAGGGCTTTACTTAATTGAGCAAGCTCAAAAGGAAATAGACGAATTTAATCGCCAAACTTTATTTCAAAAAGCAGAAATAAAAAAGAGGTATTTAGAAAGAAGCCAAGAGCGATCTTTAAAACTCAAAGAGCAATTTATGGAAAGTTATGATCATTTTCTAAATCAATCTTTATCCTCAACACTTTTAGAAGGAAAAGAAGAATTCCTTAATTTAAAAACTAGGTTAATGAAAGAGTTAAAAAAAAGTCTATTTAATAGCATTAGGAAAAATATTAAAAAGAATTACTCAAACTACATTAAGTTAGTATTAAATATTTTAAAAAAAAT
>JBHLKB010000016.1:0-17265 GCA_048887205.1 Candidatus Hodarchaeota archaeon | reverse complement strand
TATATTTAAATTTGTTGTTTGATCTTCAATAATCCGATAAATCTGATCAATCAAATATGGTCGACAAAAAAAATCGATGAAAAAAATCGACAAATTTTTTATTAGTGAATTCAGTTAACCAGAAATGATCAAAAATTGATTTCAAATGATGCAGTTGTACCAAAGGATATATAAACTTTGTCATACTTGGGTGAAATATATTATCCAATTTACATAAAATCTCATAGAAGATAAAAGATTGAAATAATTATCATTAACTATATTTACAAAATAACAATTTCAATTTAAATTTTAAAACTTTTATTAAATATTAATACTTTATAATTAATTTTACTTTACACTCATTTAAAAGTTAGGGAATCTCCTTAATAATTCTCTTACATTTTACTTTATTTAGATCAAGATACTTAACTGAAATTGGAGTATTAAAATGAGTGGAATCAATCCTAAAATTTTAGTAGTTTCAGACAATCACTTAGGTTCTTTGGATAGTGAAAAGGATTTATTTATTCAATTTTTAAGTAAAATTATTAATGGAGAGTTCGGAAATGAATTACAAGTTCTTATAATATTAGGAGATTTTATTGATTTATGCACAGATATTCCTGAAGCTCTCTTGAAAAGAGAAAAAATCCAAGAAATTCTTTCACTTTTATTTCAAATTAAAAATAAAATGAGCTTGATTTTAATTCTGGGAAATCATGAAATTCCTATTACTGGAGACTATGACGAGAAATTTCAACGCAGAAAAAGAAAGTTTTTAATCAAGTTTGAAAATAGCATTGTTAGCGAATTGTTTGACAATGATTTTATTGGTCAATACATAATACTAAAAAAGTGGAACAACGAGGACATGCTCTTACTATACAATTCACAAGATCAAATTGAAGAAAATCCAATTAATAAATTAAGAATTGATGGGCTTGATTTAGATCGCGATTATAGGTGTTTAATGACACATGGATATCAGTTTGAAAGTGATATATTTAGATTTTTTGTAGGTCAAGTATGGAAATCTATGATTTCTTCTAATAATTTTGAAATAAAGGAAACATTCGATTATTTCTGGAATGAGGTAATTAAGAATGGTAGAAAAATTAAACCTATTACATTCAAAGTTATGAAAGCAGAATTGGCAAAGTTAAAAAATATATCTTTAGAGTCAATAGATACACTTTTTTCAGAATTAAGTAATTTGGAATTTAAATTAATTAAAACGAACGCGCGATTAATGAAGAAATGGGAACGTGCAAAAAAACTTGATTATTATTTTGAGGAAATAAAAGAGTTCTTAGAGAATGATGATTATGATTTCTCCAAAGTTAATCATTTAATATATGGTCATTCACACAATAAGGGAGTATATAATGGAATAATAAATGGACATCCAATAGAAATTGTAAACGATGGTTCATGGCAACATACAGAGCCATCTTATGTCGAAATTCTCCATCAGGGTAAATTAAAGTTAAAAGTTTTTTCTAAAAATCTCTCTTCTCCCTAGATTTATTAAACTGATATATAATATTTTATATTTTTAACTTTATTTCAGGTTTCTTTTTCTCAGCATAGAAAAACCGTCTAGAACCCATTACATCTACATGTCGGAAATAATTTTCATTAAATACTAATATTTGAGAATCAAATCTCTCTTTTTTTTTTAATCTTATTGATAACTTTTTTTGAATTCGAATCTATCAAATTTTTAACCATTTTCCCTAATTCAGGAACAAGGATCTCTTCTTCAGAAGGATAATACTGATCTGGGTTGACTCCTATTATTATATTTCCTTCCTGATAAATACCTCGACTTTTTTCTGCCGCATTCTTGTAATCATGGAAATAATCTAAAATTATTTTTAATTTATCAAGACTTTGTTGATCAATTTCTTTAAGAATCTTAAAAACAAATGAATTTGGTTTTTTCAAATAATAATTAATCGAATCTGGAGTCATTTTCGGTTCATAATCTGGAAATAAGTCTTTATTATTCGAAGTATATTCAAAACCGAATTATGATAAAATCTTCAAAAATTATAAATCCAAACTTTTATTTTTAATATATTAAGTTTAGATTTTTTTAATAATAAAATAAACTATTATTCTCATGCTTAACCAAACAACTCCTCTTTCTAACATTGAAGAAAAAGGAAAACCAGTTTATATCTTCAAAATATGCATCTTGGGTCAGGAGCGTGTAGGGAAAACATGTATTGCAGAACGATTATGTTTTGATAAATTTGATGTAAATACAAAGGAAACATTAGGAATCGAATTCTATACAAAAGATTTTCCTATTATTGTTGATGGTGAGGAAACTTTCGTTAGAATTAGTATCTGGGATTTTGGAGGACGAGAACAATTCAAAAAATTGTTTACATATTATATAAATGGTGCTAATGGAATTTTCATGGTTTTTGATTTAGTAGATCTTCAAACTTTACTTAGATTAGACTGGTGGTATGAGAGATTACAAGATTACAATCAAGCATATACTCCCAGAATGTTCATAGGTGCTAAAAGTGATCTTATTAAGATAACAGATGAAAAAACTAGAGTCGATGATTTAGTTATAAATAGATTCATGGAACGACACAATGAGGATAACTTCCTTAAGACATCTTCTAAAGAGAATTATAATATTGAACTAATTTTTAAAGAACTTGTTATAAAAATATTAGAGAAAAATAAACTGGATTTTGATCGATTACTATAAATAAAAGTAATAGAGTCATTTAAGCGACTTAAATTTTATATAATTAAAATTTTTTTTTGAGGTAGAATCGAAATGGTTGATATATTTCATGAAGAAGATGGAGATCTCTCGATACTCAAGGGTAAGCAAGTTTCGATCATTGGTTATGGAAATCAGGGCAGAGCCCAAGCTCTTAACTTGAGAGATTCAGGTTTGAATGTCATTGTAGGAAATAATGAAGATGAATATAAGAATATTGCTATAAAAGATAACTTTCCTGTTTATTCAATTAAAGAAGCTATTGAGAAATCAGACATTATGTTCTTATTAATCCCAGATGAGATAATGTACAATGTTTTTGAAAAAGAAATTGGACCTAATTTGAAACCGGAATCAATAATTGTTTTTGCTAGTGGCTATAATATCGGGTTTAACTTATTAAAACCCCCTAAAGATATAGATGTAGTATTAATTGCTCCTAGAATGATTGGAGTGGGTGTAAGGGAGAATTTTCTTAAAAATGAAGGATTTTTCAGTTTTCTCGCGATTGAACAAGATGCTTCTGGGCGAGCAAAAGAACTATTACTTGCATTGGCTAAAGCTATCGGAACATTAAGAAAAGGGGCGATAATGATAACTTTCAAGCAAGAAGCCGAATTAGATTTATTTAATGAACAGGCATTTGGACCAGCATTTGGTAGAGTGTTATTATCGAGTATATACACATTAGTTAATGCGGGATATCCTCCAGAAGCAGTGTTAGTTGAAATGTATATGAGTGGAGAAATGTCATACACCTATAAGAAAATGGCAGATATAGGATTAATAAAACAAGTGGATTTTCATTCTCAAACAAGTCAATATGGGGCAATGAGCAGGGGGATACGGTTTCGTAAGCTCCCTCTCATGGATAAGATGGAACGGATCCTAAGAGAAATCCAAAACGGCGAGTTTGCCAAAGAGTGGGAGAAGAAAATTACCAAATTAAAATTTAAGCTGATAAAGTACTTCGCAACTAAACAGAAGATTAACAAATTAGAAAAATACGTAAGAAAAAAGCTTAAATTAAAACTCTATGATATATATGAAGAAGAACCCCCAACCGAAGCAGAACTTACTGAATTAAAAAAAATTGCAGATGAGTTAAAATTATTTGAAGAATATTTCGAATAATCATTTCTTTGTTTATATCAAAATAGCCACTACACCAAGAATCGTTAAAATTACTCCAATAAAGCCAAATTTTGAAATTCCTTCCTTATTTATAAAATAAGTTAATGGAAATGCAAATAATGGGCTTGCACTAGCAATTAAAGCTACCACGCTTGCTCCTGCTATATGTACGGATTCAGTATATAAATATGCTCCTATGGAAGTACCTATTATTGAAGCTACTAACAATAAAATCCATGAGCGACGTGTAATTTTTTGATTGGGTAAATTTTTATTTCTTTTCTTTAAATAATTTTCTCTCCACACCATTGAACTCAAAATCAATAAAGCGAATGGAAATCTAATCACATTTCCTATAAGAGAACTTAGTTCTTTAGTATGAATTATCTGATCTATTTCATTAGTAGCAAATTCAAGTATCACAGCACCAATAGCCCATCCAAGAGACGCAGTAAAACAAAAACCTATTGCTTTTACAATATCCTTTTTAAAAATCTCTTGAATTCTAATTTTTATAGAGTGTTGTAAGATTCTTTTAAGTGTCGAGTTTTCAGAATTTACTTTAGATTTTCCAATAATAGTTATTCCGATACTAATCAGAATTAAAGACACAATTAAATTAAGCTTAAATGGGCGATTAAGAAAAATTAGAGATAATATAAAGGTAAAGAGGGGAAATGTCATTGATATAGCAAGAGCGATGGTAGTCCCAAGTTCTTTCTGAGCAGTAAAATAAGCAGTATCTCCTATCACTTGACCAAAGATGAAACTTAAAATTAATAACAACCATAACTGCCATGTTATTAAAAAAATGAGACTTAATTGATTTAAAAATAGAACTATAATAATAAATGTTAGTGTACCTATGCCTGTTCGAAAGAAATTAATAAAAGTTGGACTAACTTCATGTTCAGTTTTACGAAAAATAACATTAGATCCAACAAATGTTAGCACAGCTAAAATTGCGATAATTTCTCCTAACATTGAATACCAAAATTAAAGAATAAATATATCATTTTTTATTATAATTCCCCTAAATGTAAAAATTAATAAAAATAAGAATTAGTTATCTTCTTGAAATATTCTTGCTAATTTCTTACCAAATTTATATAATTTCAAAAATGACTTAGCAGCAGTTTCAATTGTAGGATAAACAATAAATTTATCTTTAATCAACAGCTGGTGAAATTTAGTTTGAGATTTGCTAGGGTATTGATGTAAAATAATAAGAAAGACCTTATTTAATGATTCAACATAATCTCTTAATTCTAACAGGTTATTATAATAACCTTTGAAACGTGCGCTTTCCATATCTTTCCAAGCATCGGTCTCAACTATAACTAAATCAATCTTGTTATCTATCGCAGATTTACAAACCTCCACTAGCACTTTTTGGTGTGTTACCCAAGGTAAATCAAAAGGATTTGATAAACTACCAACCTTAATCGGGTAAATTTCTTTTAGTTTTTCTAGATTATTACCCTCAAAATAAGGTAATTCTAATCCTAATTCAACTAATGTGTCAGTTGCTAATATCCCAAAGCCTCCTGACCAAAGAACCACTAAAGCTCGCTTGTTTTTAGGATAAATAATATCTTTTTTTAATTTTTGAAACCGATATATATAACTCGAGAAAAGAAAAGCGTAATCAATTAGGTCATCTAAGGAAGGAGGAACTTCAATAATAGGAGTCTGTCTATAGATCGCGCTCCAAATATCTGTTTTTGCTGTTAAAGCGCCCGTATGAGTCAAAACAGCACTTTGTCCCCTTATTGTCCTTCCACCTCTCATAAATAATACTGGCTTTTTCATCTTTTTTAAAATATGGAATAATCTTTTTCCTTCATTTTTATGGAATGGTGAAATTCCTTCAAAATAAACACATATTACATCAGTATTAACATCCTTATTGAGATATTCTAAAAGTTCTGAGATTTGAATATCTATACAATTCCCTATACTTATTCCAATCGAAAATCTAAGATTATATCGACGTGAACCAAATTTAATCATTTTGGAGTGTAAATCTCCAGATTGAAAAATAAGACCAATATTGCCCTCTTCCACAGGGAAAGATGAGTAATAAGCAGTTTTCCCATGCGGACTATATATTCCCATACAGTTTGGACCTATAGCTCTGCTATGTGAATATTTATCAATTAATTCTTTCAATTGTTTTTCGATTTCTACTCCTATATCATCAAATTCTCCTGTTCCTGCTGTGAATATGTGAATAAAATTCACTTTCTTTTTTGATAGAATATCTTCTAATGATTCAATAAGCAACTCTCTTCTTACAGACAAAATTAATAAATCTATTATATCCTCTGGAACATCCTCAATAGATTTATAACATTTTAAACCAGAAAATTCTTTTTCTTTAGCTGATACTAAATATAATTTCCCAAAGTCAAAACCTTGTCTTTTAAATCCATCAATGAAAAAGGAAGTAGCCTTGCTTATCTTAAAAATTACCACATTATTTGGATTAAATAATCTCTCTAATGAACGCATATTATTCTTCATTTCTATTTTTATCCTCAATAAGTTTTGTTAAATCTGTATTACATTTATAGCAAAATTTTGGGCTAGAATCGAACTCAGTTCCACAATTCGGACATATTATTTTATTCCTACTCGCGATAGCATGTAAATCTTCGATCGAGGTCTCAACTTTTAATTTCTTAATTTTTCTTAAAATCAATGAAAGACCAATTGAAATGGAAACAATTAAAATACACAGTAACACTGTATGTAAAAAATGAAATTGAAAATTAGAATTAAAATAAAGGGGTGAATATCTTGATAAAAATACATAAAGAAAAAAATTTAGAAAAAAAAATGTCATTAAATTCATTGAATACGATTTTTTGAAATTATTGTAAATAAATATTGGAATTAATGATACTAAAATCCAAATAAAATAAACAAATATTAAACCCGATAATTTATCAAACAAAACGTAATTTGCTAAGAACTGTATAATAGTCTTTTGTTCTTCTAAAATTCCGATATCAAAATTAATCTTAATCTTATAATCCATAAAGAATACTATTAGAGTTAAAACTAGAAATTGTATGGTGAAAATTACAATTCTACTTCTAAAAACTTCTTTTAATTTCATTATTTATTAATTAAATGTATTAAAAAATTAAACTCTTCTAAAAAGAATCTGATTTTGAATCTATTTGAAATCAAATTTGCCTAAAATGATAAAATTTTTAATATTTGCTATCTTTATTTATGTACAGTGGAAGACTCGTATTCTTGTTTTTTAAAACTAGCATTTTACTACTATTATAGAGGATGTTTTCTCCTATGAATTATGCTTCTTCTTTAAAATTAAACAATGAAAGTAGATTTTTGGAGGTTTAACTTATGAGTTATACATTTTCAAGAACTAAAATGATTGAAAAAATCAAGTTTGGACTTTTAAGCCCTGACGAAATCCGTAAAATGTCTGCAGCTCGTATTATCACAGCAGATACTTATGATGAGGATGGCTTACCAATTCCTAGCGGTTTGATGGACCAAAGACTCGGCACCATCGAGCCGGGACAAAGATGTCAAACTTGTGGTAATCTAGTTAGTAATTGTATGGGTCATTTTGGTCATATTGAACTTGCAAGACCAGTTATTCATGTAGGTTATGCAAAGAAAGTGTTAAAAGTTCTACGATCCATTTGTCCAGAATGTTCTCGATTAATGCTTACTGAAGAGGAAAAAGAGAAATTTAGACAAGAACAAATGACGCATCGAAAAATCTTCTTTGAAGGAGATGAAGATGCTGCTAAAATTGTATTTAAACGAGCTAGAAAGGCTAAAATCTGTCCTTATTGTGGTGGAAAGAAAAAAAAAATTATTATTGAGAAACCAACTACGTTTTATGAAGAAGAAGAAGGAAAAGGGTCTCGGAGAATAACACCTATCGAGATTTTAGAGCGCTTAAAGAAAATGAGTGATGTCGATCTTAGAATCCTCGGGATTTCACCAGAAAACGCAAGGCTTGAGTGGGTAATATTTACAGTATTACCAATCCCCCCTGTATGTGCAAGACCATCTATTACTTTAGATAGTGGAATTCGGTCTGAAGATGATTTAACTCATAAACTTGTTGATGTTATTCGAATTAATCAGAGATTGAGAGAAAATATTGATGCTGGTGCCCCTCATTTAATAGTTGAAGATCTTTGGGAATTATTACAATATCATATTACAACCTATTTTGATAATCAAGTATCTGGGATCCCTCCTGCTAGGCATCGTTCTGGGAGAGCACTTAGAACTTTGACTCAGAGACTCAAAGGGAAAGAAGGAAGATTTAGAAGTAATTTAAGTGGTAAAAGAGTTGATTTTTCCGCCCGTAGTGTGATATCACCAAATCCATATATTAGTATTAATGAAGTGGGTGTACCAATAGAAATCGCTAAAATTTTGACAATTCCTACTAATGTTAACGATTGGAATATTGAAGAGATGAAACAAATGGTATTAAATGGACCATTTAATCATCCAGGTGCAAATTATATTATACGAAATGATCGTAGAAGAATTGATCTTCGATATGTAAAGAACCGTAAAATAATTGCTGATATGCTCGCACCGGGCTTTACCGTTGAGCGACATCTAAATGATGGGGACTTAGTATTATTTAATCGTCAACCCTCACTTCATAGAATGTCAATAATGGCTCACGAAGTAAAAATTATGAAGGGTAGGACTTTTCGATTAAATTTAACTGTTTGTCCCCCATATAATGCTGATTTTGATGGAGATGAGATGAATTTACATGTACCTCAAAGTGAAGAAGCTCGAACAGAGGCAGAACTACTACTTAAAGTACAAGAACATATTCTATCTCCTCGATTTGGAGGGCCAATCTTAGGTGGAATTCAAGATTTTATTTCAAGTGTATTTCAATTTACTAGTAAGAATTCATTATACAACAAGAAAGATACATTAAAATTATTATATATTGGAGATGTTTATAAAAATAACCCTTATTTCAGTTTAGATCAACTCACTCCTGTAATTACTGATCCAGAGCCATTATATTCTGGAAAAGAAATTTTTAGTACATTATTTCCAGATGATCTAAATATAAAAGTAAAATCTAAATTCTGCAAGAAATGTGAAGTATGTGAAGAGGAAGATTGCTCTTATGATGCATTTGTAGTAATTAAAAATGGTAAATTGATAACAGGAACAATTGATGAGAATTCTTTTGGTGCAATGCAATCAAATAGTATATTACAACGTATTATTAAGGATCATGGTAATGCCCGAGGAAGGCAATTTTTAGACAGTGCGACAAAGATGCTCCTCTATGTCATTAGGCAAAACGGAATAACCATGGGATTAGATGAAGTTTATGTGCATGGACACGCATATAATAAGATCCAAGCAATATTAGAAGAATCTAATATTGAATCTGAGATGTTAATTAAAGCGTTTTATGATAACGATACTAAAATACTTAAAAGAGCTCCTGGTCGTTCAATGAGAGAAACTTTGGAATTAAGAATTAGGCAAGTATTAGCAGAAGCCCGTAAAAAAGCTGAAGAAACTGCAGCCGAGTTTATTGGTGATGAGGCTCATTCAGTAATAATGACTAAATCTGGAGCTCGAGGTAATATTTTAAATCTCGGACAGATGTCTGCTGTTGTCGGACAGCAAGCAATTAGAGGTGAGAGAATTAATCGAGGATATAGTATGAGAACATTACCTCATTTTAAAGTAAACGATCTTAGTCCTCGAGCTCGTGGTTTTGTAGCTTCTTCTTACCGAAATGGATTAAAACCAGAAGAATTCTTCTATCACGCCATGGGTGGTCGAGAAGGGCTTGTTGATACAGCAGTTAGAACAAGTACATCTGGATACATGCAACGGAGGCTAGTAAATGCCTTACAAGATATGGTTGTTGAAAATGATGGAACTGTAAGAAACTCAGATAAAAATGTAATCCAATTCTGTTTTGGAGATGATGGTATAGACGCTATGCATACCGATCATGGAGCAGCTGTTAATTTAGATGTTTTATTATTAAAGGCAAAAGCATTGAATGTTGAAAATGTACGGGAAGAAATTAAAAAATACCAAACAGCAAAAAAACCCGCTCTTAAGAAGAAAGCAGTTTCTGAGAAAAAACCTGCAAAAAAGGCTACCACTAAAGCAAAACCTCAGAAAGAGGAAGTTGATGAAGATACCTTAAGAAATCAATTTGAAGAAGAAACAGGAAAAAACGCGATTTGGCGTGGTAAAGAAACCAAAGCTTATTTAGAATGGAAAAAAAAAATTTAGTATAATATTAAAAAGAAGGGATTTAAATAATGGCAAATAAGAAATCAGAAGGAAGTCCTGATTTAGCAACTTTAAAAAACCAATATAAGGAAGAAACAGGAAAAAATGCTCTCCATTGTGGAAAACTAACTAAAGCATTTCAAGAATGGAAAAAGAACAAGTTAAGTTAGAATTTGATAAGATTTAATAGGTATAAGAAAAATGGCAAAAGTAACTTCAGTATTTTTGGAAAAACAATTAAGTATGTTAAAAGAGGATGGAATTCCTGAAGATTTAATAAGTAAAATTAGAGAAAAAGTAATTGATGAAGATTTAGAAGAAGTACAACTCGAATATTTACTAAACAAAATTTTTATAAACTTTAACAATGCTATTGTAGAAACTTCTGAGCCAGTAGGAACGGTGGCTGCTCAGTCTATTGGAGAACCTGGAACTCAAATGACTTTACGAACCTTTCATTATGCAGGAGTAGAGGAGTTTTCTGTAACCCAAGGTTTACCCCGATTAATTGAAATCGTAGATGCACGACGTTTTCCTTCGACACCACAAATGTCTGTCTATCTTGAACCTGGATATAAGGAAACGGAAGAAAAGGCAATTGAAGTTCATAATCGGATTGAGCAGATACGTATAGAACAAATAACTCATGATGTTGATTTAGATTTTGTAAATTGGAACATTGTTATAAATTTAATTCCTGAAATATGTGAAAAAAAAGGGATTGATATTAATGAGATTCCAGAAATTTTAAAACGATATAAGAAGAAAGGGACTATAAAACGTGAAGGAAATTCAATTATAATCGATCCGGGAATAGAAGATCTACAGAGTTTACAAAAATTAAGAGAAAAAATCCTTAAAAAGGTTGTGAAAGGAATAAGAGGGGTTAAAAGAGGATTATTGACACCTACAGATGATGATAATGAATGGATAATTAAAACAGAAGGTACTAACATGCAAAGTGTAATTCAAATAGAGGGAGTAGATGTGACTAGAACAGTATCAAACCACATTCATGAAATAGAAAAACTCTATGGTATCGAAGCAGCACGCCAAATGATAATCTTGGAATCTCAAAAAGTCCTTGAACAACAAGGATTAGATGTAGATTTAAGGCATCTCTTAATTCTAGCAGATTTAATGTGTTATTCAGGATCAATACAATCTATTGGTAGGCATGGAATTTCAGGTTCAAAATCAAGTGTATTTGCCCGAGCAGCTTTTGAAGTAACTGTTAATCAATTACTTGATGCAGGGCTTTATGGAGAGGAAGAACGTTTACTTGGTATTCCTGAAAACGTAATCGTGGGTCAGATCAGCCCTATTGGTTCAGGACGTGTATCCGTGATGTTCGATCTCGATGCTAATTTAGAATTATTGAAAAAGAAGAAAAAAAAGCCTAGTTAATCGAAAATTTTTAATTAAGAAGAAATTACATATTTTCTATAAAAAAATCAAAAATTAAAAAAGTATTATTCTTATTAGTTAATATACAGATACTGTTTGAAAATACGATGGGAAAAAGAAAGACTAAAACTGTTCCTGAGAAAGTTGATCTAAGTAGGAAAAAAACTAAGGAATTTGATGTTGACACTAATATCAAAGTTGCTTATAAAACTGGTAAGATTATTTATGGTAAAAATCAAGTTCTGAAAAACTTAAGAGAAAATCCATTTAAAATGCTCATTGTGAGTAATAATTGTCCTACAGAATTAATAAATCAATTGAATTATTATAATTCTCTCTTAAAAGATAAACTTTTTATCTATAATTATAAAGGATCAAGTTGGGATTTAGGATTAGCCTGTGCTAAACCATATATGATTTCTGTTATAGGAGTTATTGATTTTGGAGATTCAGATTTAATAACTTTAAAAACTAAATGATTTTAACTACAATTATTAGTTTTTTTCATGTTGAAAAAGAATATAAAAATTGATCGGGAAGCAATGGAACTTATTTCATTATTTAATAACATCTCTGGCGCTATTATAAAAGACTGCTTGACTTTTAAATCACCTGAAAATGGATCCGAAATCATA
Organism: Candidatus Hodarchaeota archaeon; assembly: GCA_048887205.1. Lineage (GTDB taxonomy): Archaea > Asgardarchaeota > Lokiarchaeia > Sigyniarchaeales > SOKP01 > Loki-b32. Next base: position 5,055 of record JBHLKB010000016.1, on the reverse strand, counting down.
ATATTTTTAGTTAAAGAGGAGGATGTTGGAAAGGCAATAGGGAAAGCTGGTGAACATGTTAAGGATTTAAAATCAAAACTCCAGAAAAAGATAGATGTCATTGCTTTCTCTGAGAACTTAAACCAGTTTATTCAAAATATTTTACAAACTACTAAGAATTCAATAATAGTTCAAAATATCGAAATAAAAGAAAATCGAAATTTGAAGAAAACAGTGATAATTACTGTACGACCTCAGGATCGAGGCAAAGCTATTGGTAAAGATGGATCAATGATAAAGAAAATTAAAGAACTGGTCTTAAGGTATTTTGAAGTAGATAATGTAATAATCAACACAAAAAATATATAACTTAGAAAAACTCTTTTCTAAAATTTAAAATTTCTATTAACAACTCTTTATCATTATAACTTATTTAAAATATTACTATTTAATTATGGCAATATTTTACTATATACATAAATTTTAAGTTCAAAGAATCATTTCTTTTTCTACTAAAGTTCTATCAATTAATAATTACTAGGTGTTTGAAATAGGTAGCCCAAAAGGACTTTACGCGGCCCGAAAGCTTCAAGCTAATCGAAAGAAATTTCGGTGGTCCAAAACTAAATATAAAAGAAGAAAATTACAATTGAAAAAACGAGTAGACCCACTTGAAGGATCATGTCAAGCTCTTGGCATTGTTCTTCAGAAGGTTGGTCGTGAAAGTAAACAACCTAATTCAGCAATAAGAAAATGTGTAAGAATTCAATTGAAAAAGAATGGAAAAGGAGTAACTGCATTCTTACCTGGTGATGGAGCATTAAATTTCATAGAAGAACATGATCGAGTTATTGTTGAAGGAATTGGCGGAGCAAAAGGAAGGAGTATTGGAGACCTTCCTGGAGTAAGATATAAAGTTGTAAAGGTAAATGGTGTCAGTTTAGAGGCATTACTTCAAGGAAAGAAAGAGAAGCCGCTGCGATAGTTATTGAGGTAAGGATATATGAGCAAAACTAAAAAAGAAATTAAACTTTTTAATAAATGGGCTTTCACAGACATAAAAATTAAAGATAGAACGCTTGAAAACTACATTAATCTAAAACCTATTATAGTACCTTATTCTGCTGGAAGACATGAACATAAAAGATTTTGGAAATCTTCAAAAGTTTCATTAATTGAAAGATTTACTAATAGATTACTGTCTCCTGGGTTTATTGGTAGCAAAATTAAGGGTCATAAAAGTTCCTACAATTCTGGGAAAAAAACCAAACTTTTAAAGAGCTTAGAAAATGCATTTACATTAATAGAACTACTTACTGAGCAAAATCCCATCCAAGTTTTAGTTGATGCTATAGCCAATACAGCTCCAAGAGAAGAAACTACTAAAATCGCGATGGGAGGCATCTCTTACGCATCCGCAGTCGATATCTCACCACAACGTCGAGTAGACCTAGCCATTAAGTATTTAGTCCAAGCAATAGGTGCTAGGTCTCATTCAAATGTTAAGCAATTTGAAGAAAATTTGGCGCAAGAATTAATATTAGCGGCAAATAACAGTCAAGAATCTAGAGCAGTTAAACGAAAGGATGAAATAGAGAGGATAGCTGTCTCTGCCCGATAATTATGTTAAAATTTTTTGACAAATAACTTTTTTAAAAAAATTAATCCGTAGCGTATAGGATTACAAAAGAAATATAATTTAATATTATAAGAATATTGCTACTTTTCATATAAATTATATTTGAAAGACCTATGATTTCTATTATATACCCCTCTGTTTTATATAATATTCATGAATTATATGAATTATAGCAAAATAGGGATATTAACAACAATATAATATGATAATAGGAGTACAATTTTAAAAATCAGAAAATCAAAGAAAATTGAAGTAAATTTTTTTACATGAAAGCTATATTTTATCTTCGCTTGAACATTTAATCCAACTTGATATATCACCTGGATATTATTGAAATTCATTTAAGGATTGAAAAAATCCTATATTTTTATATAATTGATAAACTTATTATTTAGTTAAGCAGAAATAAAGAAATTGAACAGGGTCAATAAGTAAATTGGGTACCGACAAAAATCAAAATATTTTGGAAAAGCAGCTCAAGACTTTAGGTCAGAAGATTAGGATTGATATTTTAAAAAAATTAAAAAACACGGACACACCCATATCATTTTCAAAGCTTCAAAAGGAGGTTTTGGGAAATGATCTTTCTTCTAAAAACTTATCTTTCCATTTAAACACATTGAAAAAAAGTGATTTAGTTATATCCTCTGAAGAAGGATACTCAATTACGTTTTTAGGAGGTCAAATCATCGACAAGATATTATCTATTGAAGAAATATTAAATAAGCAAAAAAAATCAAGAATGATCCGAACCTCAAAATATTCTAAGGAATTATTTGATATTAATAAAATAGAGGAATATTTAGTGAGAGAGGGTGAATTAGAACGCTATTTAGCTAAACAGATCGTACGCGAAGTAGAAGCACGTCTTTCTAAAACAAATATAGAATATATGACTGCTCCATTAATGCGGGAATACATCAATGCCATTTTATTAGAAAATGGTTTAGAAGAGGTTCGGCACAAACTAACTCGATTAGGAACGCCTCCCTTTGAAGTGTTCCAAATATTCAATTCCAAAAATGGAGAGATTACGCCCGAAAGCTTTATTAAAAGATTAGGCTCTGATGTATCAGAGCAATTTTTGCTTTTAAATCTATTACCAAAAAACTTGGCTGATCTATATTTATCTGGAGAAATTGCCTTACTCCATCTGAATTATTGGGGGTTAAGGCCATTAAGTTTGTATATAAATACAAAATCATTAATTAACTATCTTTTTAAAAAGTATTCAGATATCCCCAAAGTTATTAAAAAAGCCGCAGATTTTTCTGATTTCATTATTCATTTTTCAGATCTGTTATATCAATTAAGCCAATTTTATTCTGAAGACTTACTTCTAGGTGATTTCAATAATGATTTTCTCTCTTATTTTAAACTGCCGAAAACAAAATCATTCAATTTCAATCTTATAACATCAAAAATCTTTTGGCTAAATTCTCTTTTTAAAGATGGTAAATCACATTTTTCATTAGAATTTAGTTATAACAGAGAATCAACTGAAGAATGTTCCATTCAGGAACAAATTGATAATCAATTTCTCAATTCTTTGAATATACAAAGTAGAGAATGCATAAAGCCACTATTGTTTTTTGAGTCAACAATAGCATTATCATCAGAATTAGATCCATGCATTTTGAATAATTTTATTTCAGATTCTAATAAAAATAATATAATAATCTATAATAAAAGTTATTCAAATTTACTGAATTCAACAATAGTTCAAATTCCAAACCCTAATGAAAACAAAGTTATTTTAGACAAAATTTTAAGCAATTTACACATGATATCAGTGGAGGCAAAGCAAAATGACGATTTATTTTTAGATTTATTACAAGACAAATTAAATTCTGTATTTGAATTATTTAAATATAAAGAGGAATTAGTACAGAAGAAATTAAATACGCTTAAACAATGGAAATTCATTATTAATAGGATTTTCAATAAGAATGTAGAAAATTTTTTTGAAGAGGCTTTAAAATCTATTAGTTTTTTTGGTTTAAATGAAGCCATTTTAAACCACTGTGGCATTGAACTTGATAGAACAGAAAGCAGTGAAAATTTCGCACTAAAAATCCTATCATTAATGAAAGAGGTTATTGAAGAAAGAAATGAAGTTGATAACAATAATTTTATCCTAAGCCAACCTCATCATGATTCTTACCTGAAAGATTCCTGTCATAACGGTATGGCACAATATAATCAAAAAATAAATCAATATACCTCAAGAATAATTAGAAGTAAATCAAGTCTTTCCCTTAATAAAAAAATCGAACTGTATAAAAAATTTCAAAAAATTATTAATGGAGGGACTTTATTTATAGAAAAAATTAACACAGATGCATTATCCTTACAAAAATTTCTTACAATTTTGTTTGAATCAAAAATTGGTGCACTTTCTTTAAGGGATTGTTTATTCTAAAAAGCAAAATGAAAAATTGAATAAATATTTTAATATTATTTAGACATTAATTCTGCTAAGAGTGCTTTCCTCATTGGGATTCCATAATAAGTTTGTTTAAAGTAAATTGCTTTTTGTGAATCATCAACATCAGGAGAAATTTCATTAATCCTGGGTAATGGATGTAGTAATATAAAATTATCCTTTGTTGCTTTAAGGTCCTCTTGTTGGAATATATAAAATCCTTTAATTTTATCGTATTCTTCTAAATCCACGAATCTCTCTTTTTGAATTCTAGTCATATAAAGAACATCTAAAATATTTAATATTTTTCTATAATCTGTTATTTCTTTATATTTAACTTGTCTCTGTTGTAAAAAATCCTTATCCCTATTTCTCATTTTCAAATCAACAGGACTTATGAAATAAATATTTACATCGAAATTTGATAAAAGAATTGAAAGTGAATGTACTGTTCTTCCATATTTAAGATCACCCATTAGACCTATATTTAATCCATCTAATGGACCCAATTCTTCAGTAATAGTTAATAAATCTAGTAATGCCTGAGTAGGATGTTCTCCACTTCCAGATCCGGCATTAATAATAGGAACCTTTGAAAATTTAGCTGCCATAGTTGCGGCTCCTTCAAGCGAATGCCTTATAACTATACAATCACTATAATTCTCTACTGTTCTTATAGTATCTGCAATACTTTCTCCTTTTTTAATTGAAGAAACGTCTCCAGAATGAAATCCAATTACACTTCCACCTAATCTATACATAGCAGATTCAAAACTAAGACGGGTGCGAGTAGAGGGTTCAAAAAATAAAGTAGCTAAGATTTTTCCTTGAAGTATATTTGAATTTTTTATTTGAATCATTTCTTTACCTTTCTTTAAAATGTATTCAATATCGTCTCTATCAAATTGCTTAGCACTTATTATACCTTCACTAATTTTCTCTTTAAACATTTAATTTCTCAATCAATATGTTTTTATTAACATTATGTAAATAAGATTTAAATTATTTTTTA
>JBHLKB010000015.1:0-18449 GCA_048887205.1 Candidatus Hodarchaeota archaeon | reverse complement strand
TTCAGTTACAGTTAGGAAAGATATAACTGCACCTGACATAACAATTAATGAACCTCAGCCCTTCGAATTATTTGGGACTTCACCTGCTCCGGTGGATTTAGATGTACAAGATCCAAATTTAAACATGACATGGTATATGTTATTTAACGGCACAAAATCAACCGCAAATTACATGTGGACAGGTAATATTGAACAATCTGTATGGGATGAATTTTTCTCGGGAGTAGTCACTATAAGATTTTACGCTAATGATACATTGGGGAATATACGATTTTCAGATGTAACGATTATAAAAGATGTAACTCCGCCAGCTATAACAATAAACACACCCGATCCATATGAACTCTTTGGCTTAATACCCCCAAATATCGATGTTAATATAATCGAAAGTAATCTTGATGATGTCTGGTATCAATTATCAAACGGGATTATAACCACTTCTAATCATACTTGGATTGGGAGTATCTCTCAAGTTGTATGGGATGAATTAGGCAATGGGACAGTTGATATCATCTTTTACGCAAATGATACACTTTCTAATTTCGCATCTCAAATAATAACTGTGAGAAAGGATATTATTATTCCAAATATTTCTATCAATTATCCTTCTAGCTATAGCTTATACGGTACTGTTCCTCCTGATATAAGTCTAGATGTAGATGACCCAAATTTAGATTCTATATGGTATCGAATTGATAATGGAACAACTACTACTGGAAATAACTCATGGACAGGAAATATTGAACAAAGTATATGGAATGAGATAGGAAACGGTACTGCCACTATAATAATCTACGCTAATGATACAGTTGGAAATCTGGCATCTGATACACTTATAGTAAGAAAAGATATAATAGCACCAGAAATAACTATTAATAATCCAAATCCTTACGATTTGTTTGGAACATTACCTCCTATCACTAACGTAGGATTTAATGATCCTCATTTATCTAATATGTGGTATCAATTAAGCAATGGGACTATAACTACTAATAATAATACTTGGACGGGAATTATAGAACAAAGTGTTTGGGATCAATTGGGAAATGGAACCATTATGATAATTCTATACGCCAATGATTCTCTAGGCAATCTTGGGATTAATTCTGTATTAGTTCAAAAAGATGTAATTGCTCCAAATATAATTATTAATTATCCGAATCCATATGACGTTTTTGGAGAATCTGCTCCAGATTTTGATATTCTCTTTGATGATAATAACTTAGATGCAGCATGGTTCCAATTAAAAAATGAGAGCGTTACGACTCAGAATTACACTTGGACAGGAAGTTTAGAACAAAATGTCTGGAATGAAGTTGGAAATGGTACAGTTACGTTTTTCTTTTACGCAAATGATTCAATGAGCAATTTTGCTTCCGTAGAGATTACAATCATAAAAGATCTAAGTGCTCCAATAATTACTATCATAGAACCCGGAATTAATGCAGTTTTTGGATATACTGCGCCCGAGTTTAAAGTTTATATTGGCAGTGTAGATGTCTTTAATTCTTGGTATATCATTGTAGGAAATTCTCATAAATATTATTTCACTAAAACTGATGGAATCACCATTATTCCTATAAACCAAACAGCTTGGGATGAATTTGGAAATGGAACATTGACAATTGAATTCTATGTAAATGATACTGTTGGCAATATCGGTTTTGATAGTATTGAATTAGGAAAAGATCTTTATATCCCGGGAGTAATTATAAACCTTCCAATTTATGAAGGCTATTGGAGTGATCCCCCAATACTCAATGTATCCTTTTTTGATCCAAATCCTGATAGTCTATGGTATGAAATTGGGCCATTTTACGGCAATTTGATAAATAACACTGAACAGACAATTGATCCTCTAATATGGGTCAGCTTGGAGCAAGGTGAACATCAACTTTTTATTTTCGCAAATGATACTGCTGGAAACGTTAACGATACTTATGCATATACCATATTTAAAGACACATTATCCCCAATAATAAATATCAATTCTCCTGTAAATGGATCTTATAGCAATTCCCCACCAGTGTTCAATATTGGTTATTATGATCCGAATTATGATTCGCTATGGTATAGCGACGGTATAGTAAATATATCTTTAGCAAATCATACTGATCAGTCTCTTGATTGGGAAATATGGAATACTCTTCCTGATGGATTGTATCAAATTTTCATTTATGCAAATGATACGCTTGGTCATCTTAATGATATATATATTCTATCTCTATATAAAGATACAGAAGCACCTATTATAACAATTAATTCACCTACTAATAATACGTACTTTAACATTCCACCCTCCTTATATATAACTGCATCTGATCCAAATTTAGATACACTTTGGTATAAAGTTGAAGGTAAAGAAATAGAAATAATCTTATCTATTCAAGATTTTGATGATGGTATATGGAATAGTTTAGATCAAGGTGAATTTCAAATAATGATTTTTGCAAATGATACTTTTGGACATGTTAACTCAAATTTTTCATTAATATTGCATAAAGATACCTTACCCCCAAAAGTAGTGATTAATTCTCCTTTAAACCAAACTTATTGGAATAGCGAACCAATCCTAAATATAACTGTTTACGATCCAAACTTAAAAAGTATTTATTATATAATTGGTACAGCAATTGCATGGTTAACTAATAATACAGAGAGTCTTCTTTCAACCTCTATATGGGATGATCTTTTAGAAGGAGAATTTAGAATACAGCTTTACGCTGAAGATGATTTTGGTTATATCAATGATTCTTATATAATGATTTTATATAAAGATACTAAACAACCAACAATCACAGTTTACAATCCGGTCGAAAACTCCCTTTTTGGGAAAGATGCTCCAAGCTTTAATATCTCTGTTAATAAATTCAATCTTCTAGATACATGGTATTCTTTGATTGGTCATCCTGGAAAATATTTTTTGACTGAAATTAATGGAACCATAAATCAAACAGCATGGGATTATTTCGGAGATGGTGAAATAACGATTAGATTTTATGCAAATGATACCACGGGTAACATTGGAATACAGGACATAGTAGTAAGAAAGGATATAAGTGTACCCATCATTGTGGCTTTTCAACCTATTGATGGAACAGTTTTGGATTCACCACCAATCTTAAAAGTCTTAATTTCTGACCCAAACTTGGATAACATTTGGTATAGAGTAGGAACAATCTATTCAAGTCTTGGTAATAATATTGAGCAACAATTAGATAGTCTTATCTGGGAAAGTTTATCTCAAGGTGAATTCCATCTCTATATTTCTGCAAATGATTCTGTGGGAAATATCAACGATTCCTATTATTTAACACTCTATAAAGACACTTTAGCACCTAACATTATTATCAATCTACCTTTCCAAAACCAAGAAGTTGGAGAGACAGCACCTCAATATGATCTTACAATTATCGAGGATAATTTGGCTACTCGTTGGTATACTTTAGATGGTGGATTAACAAATATAACAATTAATAATAATATCGGACAAATTGATCAACAGATTTGGAATGAGATCTGGGAATCTCATGATGATGGTAACTTAATAACAATTAGATTTTACGCGAACGATACCCTAAATCACCTTGGATACCAAGATGTGATTATAAAGATAAAAAAATCTGGATTATTCGAGTTAAACAATCCAACAATGCTTTATACTAGTGGAATATTAGTAGGTGTGTTAGGAACTGCTACTATTACCGCGAAAAATACTAAAAAATATAAAAGAATGGATCAAAAACAAAAAAAGAAACTTAATGGTGTATTATATCTTTCCTTACTACTATCAGGTCTATTACTATTAACTTCATTTATTTAGTAGAATGCGTGAAATCCAAATAACTTCCTTTAATTTAAGTTTAAGGTAAAAAAATGTTGAAATAGAGAAGATAAAAGTTTTATATTTTGGTTTCATAACAAATATTTGTCCAAAATTAAAAAAATAGCGTTATGAAAGATATCCAAATTTATTAATTCAATCGCAAAATAAACAAAAGATGTCTATTGAAAAAATTATTACACAAAGAAAGTTAAAAACAATTTTTTTATATGTTTTCTTTATCACTTTTTTAATTTGCACTTTTAAAAATACTAAAGAAAATTCTTTCAATTTGGCCTGCTCTCAAGAAAACTCTGAATTTTGCACTACAATTGTCATAAATGAAATCTCTACTGGAAACTTTGATTGGATTGAAATGTATAATTACGGTCCTAATAAAAATATGACAGGATGGTATTTAGAGATTTATGATGAGAGTACTGAAATGTTTAGATATAATTTTCCCAATGATTGGTTTTTCATTCATCATTATGTTGTAATATTACATGAAAGAAGTAGCAATCCGGATACTGAGACTGATCTATATACCGATTATAATATACCTTGGCGTGATAGAGCTCTCGCTATTGGTCTTTTTAATAATAAAGGTGTTAATATAGATTGGTTTCAAACAAGTACATATAATGGAACTGTTCCCTCTGATGCTGAATGGGATCAAGACATATCTATAGTATTAGATCAAAATTATGCGCATAGAAATCACGATATTGATAATAATAAAGCCTCAGATTGGGATATTGCCGATTATGGTACTCAAGGGATACTAAATTCAGGACAATCTGGGGAAGGATATCCCTCTTTTCATAATTTGATTATAAGTGAAGAACCCTTAGAATTAGGTAATACCGAAACAATTACCATAAATGTATATGATCTTGAAGGAATCAGTCAAGTTCAAATTGAAATTGAAGGCACTACTCATCCCATGATAAAAATAGATAATTTTACTTGGCAATATGATTCTTGGACACCCACAAATACAGGTATTAAATCTTATACGATATATGCCGAGAATCTTCTTAATAATACAAATAGCTTTAGTGATTCAATTGAAGTAATTGATACTATTCCTCCTTCCTACTCAAATGTAATTGAAAGTGCAGATCCCTTAATGCTGGGCTCTACAGAAATAATTAGTATTAACGTGGATGATAAATCTGGAATTAATCAAGTTTTAATTGAACTTGAAGGACTCAATTATACAATGGTCAATATCGGGAATGATACATGGCATTACGATGCTTGGTCTCCTTCAAGTACGGGAACGTATTTTTACACAATTTACATGGAAGATATGAATAATAATTGGAATACGGTTACTGAATCAATCAGGGTTGTAGATGATGGTCCTCCTTCTTATTCAAATTTAGTTGAGAGTGCGGATCCTTTAGAGTTGGGCTCTACTGAAATAATTACTATAGATGCTTATGATGAATCAGGAATTAATCAAGTTTATATTGAAATTGAAGGAGTTAATTATACAATGACTCACATTGGTGGCGATACATGGCAATTTGATAATTGGACACCTTCAACTCTTGGAACTTATTCTTATACCATTTATATAGAAGATATAGATAATAATGGGATTAATATTACCAATTCTATTACAGTTTTAGACACTACTGCCCCAAAAATCACTATTCTTAAACCGGATCCGTACGATCAATTTGGTAATTTCCCTCCAGATTTTGATGTTGAAATTCTTGATTATAATCTAAATTCTACATGGTATCAGTTAATAGGAACAATCACCACTGAAAATCACACTTGGACAGGAATAATTGAAAAAACATTATGGGATCAAATGGGAAATGGAACAATTTTTGTATTTATTTATGCAAATGATTCTCTTGGTAACTTTGCATCCGAGAATATAATTATAAGAAAAGATATCATTAGTCCTCAAATTACAATAATTAAGCCATCCAATTATGAATTATTTGGGGCGACTCCTCCCAATATTGAAATCGAGATAATTGAACCGAATTTAAATGAAACTTGGTATCAATTGACTGATGGAATTAAATATATTAATTATACTTGGCTTGGTAGTGTACACCAGAATGCTTGGGATTTGTTTGGAACTGGAATGGTAACCATAACTTTTTATGCCACTGATTTAGGAGGAAATTTGGGTTCTGATTTAGTTATGGTAAATAAAGATATAACAGCTCCTGATATTATAATCAATGAACCAAATCCTTACGATATATTTGGAAATATAGCTCCCAATGTAAATATAGAAGCTGAAGATCCAAATTTGGACACAATTTGGTATAAATTGTTCAATAGTACGAGAATCATAACAGATTTTACATGGACTGGTGTAATTGAGAAATCAATATGGGATAAATTCAAATCGGACTTATTAACAATCAGATTTTATGCTAACGATACATTAGGGAATATAAGATTCCTAGATATAACTATCATAAAAGATATAACGCCACCTGATATTAGAATCAATAAACCTAATCTTTATGACTTATATGGACTAATTCCCCCTTCTTTGGATGTTAATATATTTGATGACAATCTGGATTATGTGTGGTATCAATTGACAAATGGAACTGTAAGCACAGCTAATTACACCTGGATTGGAAGCATATCTCAAGACCTATGGGATGAAATGGGAAATGGCACTGTAGATATTATATTTTATGCGAATGATACAATTTCTAATTTCGCAACTCAATACATAACTATTCGAAAAGATATTATTGCACCAGTAATTTCTATCGATCATCCATCAAACTATAGTATATTTGGTCATATCCCTCCTGATATCATTATCAATATTGATGATCCAAACTTGGATAAAACATGGTATCAAATTGATAATGGATCTATAATAACAAATCCGTATATATGGACTGGTTTAATAGAACAAATTATATGGGACGAGGTTGGAAACGGCACCATTACTATAATATTCTTTGCAAATGATACTATAGGCAATTCGGATTCAAACATTTTAATGATAAGAAAAGATATAATTGCTCCAAAAATAACAATAGAAAAGCCAGAACCAAATAGTTTATTTGGGACCTTTTCGCCTATAATTAGTGTGAATTTTTCTGATCCTCATTTATCTTATATGTGGTATCAATTGAGAAATGGATCAATAACTACTATTAATTATACATGGACGGGAATAATAGAACAGAGTATTTGGAATCTATTCGGAAACGGAACTATTATAATAATTTTTTATGCTAACGATTCTTTGGGCAATCTTGGCTCTGAATCCTTACTAATCCATAAAGACATTATTGCTCCTAAAATAAAAATTAATTATCCAAACTCTTATGATGTCTTCGGAGAATCACCTCCAGATATAAATATAATTTTTGATGATTATAACTTACGAAATACTTGGTATCAACTAAAAAATGGGAGCTTAACTACTCTAAATTATACTTGGATGGGGACAATAGAACAAAGTGTGTGGGATCAACTAGGAAATGGAACAATTACAATCATTTTTTACGCTGATGATTTAGTGGGTAATTTTGGCTACGTACAGATTACTATCTTAAAAGATCTTAATGCTCCGATAATTAATATTATAGAACCTGAAGAATTTGCTATTTTCGGATGGGAAACACCTAGATTTAAGGTCTATATCAGTGGTGTTGATATCCATTTATGTTGGTATACCTTGCTTGGAAACAGGCATTTTTTCACCAAAACTGATGGAATTACCATTATTAGCATAAATCAAACGAAATGGGATGAATTTGGAAATGGGACAATAATTATAGAGTTCTATGTAAACGATTCTGTTGGTAATACCGGTTTTGATATTATTACATTAAGAAAAGATATTTTTGCCCCAGAGGTTAAAATTAATCTCCCAGTTTTTGAGGGTTACTGGAATAACCCTCCAATACTGAATATATCCTTTTTTGATCCCAACTATGACTCGCTATGGTATAGAATTGGGACTAGTAATGTTGTCTTAATTAATAATACAGAACAAACAATTGATCTTTTAATATGGAATAATTTAGAACAAGGTGAGTTTCAAATTTCTATTTTTGCGAATGATACTGTAGGTAATATTAATAATACTTATAGCTTCACCCTATTTAAGGATACTCTTGCGCCTTTTATCAGCATCAATTTACCAATAAATAATACATTTAGTAATATTCCCCCTACAATTAAAATTATTTGCTCTGATCCAAATTTCAATGCTATGTGGTATGGAGATGGAGCTTTTAATATCTCACTTACTAATAATACGGAACAGACACTTGATTGGGAAATTTGGAACAATCTACCTGATGGAAAATATCAAATATTTATATATGCGAATGATACTTTCGGGCATCTTAACGACCTTTTTAACTTGACTTTATATAAGGATACAAGTGCCCCAGAAATTATAATATATTTACCAAATAATAATACATTATATAATCATGCTCCAATCCTCGACGTTTATGCTGTTGACCCGAATTTGCATATTCTCTGGTACGAAATAGGAGAATATTCGGGAATTTTGCAGAATCATATAGGGGAGCAAATAGATCAATCAATATGGAATATTTTGCCACAAGGACAATTCCAATTATATATTTACGCTAATGATAGTTTTGGTTATTTAAATAATTCTCTCAAATTAACCTTGTATAAAGATACTTTAGCACCGAGAATTATAATTAATTTACCTTATAATCAAACTTATTGGAAATCAAGACCAATAATAAATATAACGGTTTATGATCCTAATCTCGATAAAATATGGTATAAAATAGGTACAAACCATTCATGGATTGAAAATAATACTGAAACATTTATTTCAGATTATATTTGGTCTAACTTACCAGATGGAAAATTTATCATTGAAATTTATGCAAGTGATTCTCTATCCCATATTAATGATACATACAAATTAGTTTTATACAAAGATACATTGGCACCAGATATTACAATTAATTATCCCTATTCTAACAGCTTGATAGGTATTAACGCCCCTAGATTTAATATATCTATAAATGAAATATTCTTAGATAAAATATGGTATACTATAGTTGGTTATCCAGAAGAGTTTTTTCTTTTAAAGACCACAGGAACTATAAACCAAACAGCTTGGTACAATTTTGGAAATGGAACAGTCAGAATTATATTTTATGCGAATGATACTTTGGGTACTGTTGGAACAAAAGAAATTGAAGTAAGAAAAGATATATATACACCTGTTATAAATTTAAATCTTCCAAATAATGGAACAATTTGGGATACTCCCCCAATCATCAGTATCTCAGTTTTTGATCCGAATTTGGAATATATATGGTATAGAATAGGAAAAGACTTTTCAAGTTTAAATAATCATATTGAACAACAAATAAATAACATAATTTGGGAGAAATTATCTGAAGGCGAATTCCAAATCTACTTTTTTGCGAATGATTCAGCTGGAAACATAAATGATTCTTATTGTTTATCCATATATAAGGATACTCTAGCTCCCAGTATTACTATTAATTTACCTGTTGAATACGTAGAAGTTGGTGAGATTGCTCCATATTATGATATTACTATCATTGATGAAAACTTAGATACTTATTGGTATACTTTAGATGGTGGCTTAACTAATATTACATTTAGAAATAATATTGGACAGATTGATCAAGAAATATGGTATAATAACTGGAAATCTTGTTCTAATGGGGAATTAATTATTATTAGATTTTGCGCCAATGATTCCCTTGGTCATTATGGATATCAAGATGTTATAATCAAAGTGAAGAAACCTTCTAATAGGTTTAAATTCCCTTTATCAACAAGCATTATTTTTACAGGATCATTGGGTGGTATTTTGGGAATTACTATTTTTGTCAAAAGAAGTAGTAAAAATTATAAAAGAATGGATCAAAAACAAAAAAAGAAAATTGACGCTTTAATGTATCTTTCCTTAACCTTAATCATCCTTTTGCTATTATCTTTTTTTGTATAGTTAAAATGATTAAATATCTAAAATTGATAATTATATTACATCTTCTCAGATTTATGAACAAAAAATACAATTGGTGAATATTCAGTGAAATCTTTAATCAAACGGAAACAGAATAAAAAAAAAAAAAGAAAAGTAAGACCGATGACCGAGGTTAATCCTCTAAAGACCAAGGTCGATCACACAGCAACCTTAAAAACATATCAAATCATTATTACATTCAACTGGCGATGATTATATTATTTAATCGGGAGTTGGGGACTCCGGAAATATAAAATTTTATGTACCAATATGTACACGAATTCTTGGTTTGGCTGGCCGCAACCAGCCCATGTGGATGAGAACTCAACTTTTACCCACTTACCTAAATTAGGCAAACTACAATCAGGAGGATGATTACTCTCAAGAAGGATACAAGGATCTTCAGCCTCAAATCGGGCCTCCCATCTTACTTCACCACATTTTGTAGGAGTATAGGATGGATCTAAAGTCCAAACGATATCTATTCTTGCAATTGGTCCATAGACATCATCCTTTCTCTGGGATATATCAAGATAGCTCATTAAATCTTTTGGATGGTAAGATCCATAAACAATAGCGCTCATGACCCAACCATCAAGATGATCATTTATTGTATCTCCATCAAAATCAGCATCATTTTCTAAACAGATTGGAAAGACGTAATCGGTAGTTCCATCAAGTATGAAACTTTTATCGGCGACATCGTCGCCATCTAAATCAATCAGGATGTCAGATAAATCTAAGGTTCCACATTCCACATCTATCCTACACCAAGAATCACTTTTTGCTACCGGTACGTTTTTATTTTTCCTATAGTCCCTATTTAGAAGATGCATTTCAGGATCAAGAGGACTCTCGATAAAATCCGTCCTTACCGCATCTTGTTTGAGGTTATTATCAACCACACCGATGAGAAATGCCATAGATATAGATAATACTGTAATTACCAGAATCCCAGCAATAATTTTTGAGTAGCTTCTATTGCTGTTATCTATCTTCATTGGCTTTCATCTACTACTTTTTTTCATCACCTTTGAATTTCTTATTCAGAAATATATGACTCGAAAGTCACATAGTATAGTTGGATAAATATTAATTTAAATTTTTTGGTAATATTAACAAAAGTGTAAAACTTACTAAGCTAAAATAGAATGAATTCTATAAATGTTATAGTGCCCAATCTTGGAGATATTTTAAAAGAGGAATTAAATTATATAATTGAATAAATTTAAACTGTGTATAGTAGACTCGTAGTGAGTGAGTAGATAATTACGATAAAAACTGAAGTATTAATACACAGTCAATCTCGGGATATTATGTTTTTGGTATTTAATTTTAAATTAAGATTTAAAAATCTTAAAAAATACCTGTCTATATTCACCTTCTAAACCAATTAAATCAGCAAATAAGTGAGTATTAATTATTCTAATATTATTTCTATGTTCAATGCAATTATCTTCCGGTGGGGCAAAGGAGTTTCTTTCTTGAAATGTTAAAGGCCAACCTAATCCAACAATAAAAGTAATTATATGTGCATTTTGATGTTCTTGACAAATTTTTATAATCGAATTAAAAGTTAAATCACTGGTATATGCAAAATGAATTGCTGTTATATGAGATAAATTTTCTGGATGAAAACCGGTTTCTTGTACTAATTTTAAGCCATTTTTAGGATTTGTCAAGCGATGCTGTATAAATTTTTTATCATTTAAAAGCCAACCATTTAGTACCTTTTTGCTATTATCATATACTTGAGGATAGCTATAATACTTTATTCTTATATTATCAAAATAGTTAGTTAAAAATTCATTAATAGAATAAGTAACATAAGAATCTATTTGTTCACGAGCTTGGAAGGCTTTTGATTTCATATTTGCATAATACTTTGTAGTTTCTGCTTCAGCAATATTGCCATTTTTAAAGATCTGGTTTGATATATCCTCACATTCTTCATATAAATCCGCTGCTTTTGCATAATTTCCATATTTCACAGCGATTTCTGCTGCTTTTTGTACTTTTTTCTTTTTATTTCTGAGTTCTTTAAGCTCTCCTTTAAGATTTTTTATCTCAAAATTGTCGATAAAAATATTTGATTTTCCATTCTTTTTACTTTTACTTACAGCATAGCTAGGTATTGCTACAGCAATGCCTATAATGAACAACCATGATACTATTGGAGTAAAATTTATAGCTCCTCTCTCACTGTTTGGTAAGGTCACTGTAAATATTCCTGTAGCAGAGGCGCTTTGATGACCTGCTCCATCAGTTTGATATAGAAAAAAATAGTAGGTACCTAGATCAAGAGGTTCCTCTAATTCATAACCACTACTTTCAGGACCTAAATTTTCAATTTCAACTTCAAAAATGTTCCCTGGTGTAATTAATGGAAATGATTCGTTATCTATAATTAATTTGTAATATAATATTCCTGATGGATCATAACCATCTTCCCAATCAAAGGAAATATTATCACTAATATCTCCTGAAGGGTATTCTATTAATATTGGAGCATACGGTGCTATAGTATCTCTTACATCCACACTGTCACTAATAGATGCCCAATTATCGTTGTTATCTTCCATGTGTATAGTATATGTACAAGTACCAATATTCGAAGGAATAAAATCTTTATATTGCCACACATCTCCACCTAGTTCAGTTAAATTATCTGTTGATCCTTCAAATTCTATTAAAACTTGATTAATATCAGAGATGTCAACTACTTTTACCTGTATTAATCTTGAATTCCCTAATTCTAACGGACTTGTGTTATTTGTCAAAATTATGCATGTAGGCGAAATAGTATCAACGACTTGGATCGAATTGCTAACAGAATTCCAATGATCATAATTATCTTCCATATAAATGGTATAGGGATAAATACCGGTAAAAGATGGTACCCAAGTATCATATTGCCATGTATTACTTCCAACACCAACCATTGAGTGATTCGATCCTTCAAACTCAATAACAACTTGGTTAATCCCAGATAGATCAGTGATTGAAATAGAAACGATTTCTGTATTACCCAATTCCAAAGGATCTGCACTTTCTTGTAGATTAGAATAGACTGGAGGTTCAGTATCCTCTTTTACTTCAATTGAATCGCTAATAGAGCTCCAAAGACTGTTAATATCTTCCATATATATTTTGTAGGGATATATGCCTGTAGCAGATGGAGTCCAAGAATCATATCGCCAGGTTTCGACTCCAACTTTACTCATTGAGTGGTTTGAACCCTCAAATTCAATTAGCACTTGGTTTACTCCTGACAGATCAGAAACATCAATTGTAATAATTTCTGTACTACCCAATAATAATGGATCAGCACTTTCAATCAAATTTGAGTAAGTGGGGGGACTAATATCAGGACCAAAAATATTAGTTGCGTCGATTCTACCATACCCATAATAAATATCAAAACCAGGTTCCCATAAATCTATAGCTGATTCATAAATTAATGCTTCAATCTGGGTTGCATTATTAGCAGGAAAAGCACTCTTAAGTAGAGCTGCAAGACCAGCTACATGAGGGGTAGCCATAGAAGTTCCAGAGGCAAAACTATAATAAGTTCCTTTAAGATAATAGGGAACAGTTGATAAAATGTCAATACCTGGTGCTGAAATATCAACCCAATCCCCATAGTTTGAAAAATATGCTCTATTATCATTTTCATCAGTAGCACAAACCGCTATTACCCCGGGATAAGCTGCTGGGTAATGGGGAGTATCAGAATTGCCATTTCCAGCAGCAGCTACAACCATGACACTATTGTTTAATGCATAATCAATAGCTTCTTTTATAGTCAAAGAGTAAGTAGAACCTCCCCAACTACAACTAATAATGTTCGCTCCCATATCTACAGCGTGCATTAATGCTAATCTACTATCCGAATGGGCACCAGAACCACCAGAATTAAACGATTTCTCAGCAAAGATGGAAACATTCGCCATTCCCGCAACACCTTCTGTATTATTAATAAGAGCTGCAATTGTGCCAGCACAATGAGTACCATGGTAGTGATCATCCATGGGATCGTCATCATCGTTAACCCAATCGTATCCTAAAGCAAGATAATTCTCGCTAAGATCAGGATGAGTATAATCAATTCCAGTATCAACTACTGCTACGAGTATATCATGGGACCCTAATTCATAATCCCACGCAGATTCCATACCTATAAGTGGTAGAGACCATTGATCACTTGCATAATATTCATCGTTGGGTACAAAATCAAGTTGATCATAAAAGTTAGGCTCCACATAGGCAACTCCTGGAGTAAGTTTTGATTCTGGTATGAATTTTTCTAAGTTATCTAGTGAGATGTAAACAATACTTGCATTAAAATATGAAGCTTCTTCGTAAAATTCAACATTATACTTCGAGAGAAATTCACTAGTCTGAGAAGAGAATTCCATAACATCTCTTTTTACGATAAACTCAATTTTGTTATCTTCTCGAACTTTAACCAAAGCACTTTCAGGAAAGGAAGTATTATAATCTAAATTGGAAAGATTTGGATTTTTAGCTAATACATCAGCCCAACTAACAATATTGCTTTGTAATTCTATCCCAATTTCCTCATTTAGATTAATACTTATTGGTTCTACATTTGATATTGAGATAATGCTGTTTTGCTTTACACTTGAATGTAAATAGTTAAAAAAGTAAAAGTTAAATGAAGTAAGAATAAAAACAAACATTAATACATATTCCAATTTCAATTTTTTTATCCTAAATGACACTAAATCCACCATTCCTCCTAATTATGATTATCCAATTATGGGATAGCTTTAATTAAATTCTTTGTTAAAGACCCACGACTGAAATGACTTTTTGTCAATATCATTAATTATGATCTAAAAGTCACCTATAACCTATCCCCTTTACTAAAACTAAAAAAAAAATTAGCATATTTAAATGTTTACTTTGTCCTAGGACAAATGGGAAATTCTAAATCCAAGTTCTTAATGAAGTTTATTCAATATTAATCATTCCACTATTTAAATCAGCGAGTTAAATGTTTCATAAGTTCTAACAAGTAATTTTACAAAATATAAGCCCTCATTCTTTTGATAAAATAAGTAGGTTCGACCGAATAATAGATATTTTTGTCGTCTATATATAGGAGGTTTTAAGAAATTTTATTTTAATATTTTTTTTTTTTTTTTCTAATATTGCATGCAAAATTATATTTTGATTGGTTTATATTTAAAACATATAAACATAATTCAAGCATATTTTCAAAACAGAAACATTTTTTTTAAACCATTTATTAAAAGTATTTGAACAAAATTCAATGATATTTTCATCATAAAAGTAAACTATGTTAGAGGATCTAAGTAGCATCAATAAAGAATCAATTAAAAAATTGAAAAAAGCCGGGATAGACACAATTGAAAAATTATCTTCAAAGAAAGTTGATGATCTATTAAAAATTCAAGGATTTACTATTATGTCAGCTGTAACGCATATCCAAGAGGCAATTGATTTTCTTAATAGTAAAGAAGAGAAAGCTATTGATAAGGACGAGACTATTAAAATATTAAATAATTTATCAACCAATGTTTTGAACAAACTAGACTTAGAAGAAACTGAAGCAAAAAAAGGTTCTCAGAAAGCAGAGCCCGTAAGGGAGAAAAAGCTAGCACAGAAGCCTATAGAAAAGAAAAAAACAACACAAAAGCCCACAAAGAAGAAGAAAGTACCACAGAAGCCTATACCAAAGAAGAAGCCAACACAGGAGCCAAAAATAGAATTAGATATTGGTTATATAAAAGATCTTTTTCCAGAAGAAGTAATAATGAGAATTAGATTTCTCCATTTTAAATTAAAGAAATTAGAATTTTCCCTTGAAAAACCAGATGAAATCACATCTTATGATGATTTAAATCTTATTTCTGAATATATTGATCTTATAAATATAAATTATAAAACTAAAAATCAAAATTTGGTTATTAAAGAATTAGCCATCGCAACCTCTTACTATGATCCAATTGATAATAGCGAGATTGAGATTTATGATCTTATGTTCGAATCGTCTCGTGCTTGCTGGGTAATAGCGAGGTTACATGCTAATCTCTCCAAAAATTTTGAAAAATTGGAAGATTTTGACAATGCCATCATATCAATGGTAAAATGTAGTAAGTTTTATAAGTCAGCAGCATATTTTAGTGCAGCTGCTGTTAATCAAAATAAAATAGGGAAAAGCTTAGAACCCAAAAATTTAGAATTTGAATCTGAACAGAGCAGGATTTTTGCCCAGAGCCTTACTGCTATTAAAGAAGAAAAAAAGAATAATTTGATTCTTGCCTCTAAGATCTATGCTGGACTTAGTTTATTATCAAGGAGATTGTTTTATCTAGGATTTAATAATGAAAAAATAAATAAACAGTTAAGTGCTCAAGCCGATTTTGATATGGGTAAAGCATGTTATTTACAAGCTCAAGCACTTCAAAAGATGGAATTTTCTGAATCTTCGGATGAACAGACTCAACCTAGGTTAATTGAGGATTTGTCTAAAAAAGCTGTTTATTATTTTTCAAAGTCAGAAGAAACTTGGGAACAAATGATCAAAACATTTAAGGATCTGGGAGAACATGAGAAGGGAAATATCCTTTTTAATTTATCGGTTGTTAATGACAATATTATGGAAATCGACGCTGAAATTTTACCATATGAAGTTATTAAGGATATTAACAATCCAGAACCTTATATCGCTGTACCTGAAAATTTAGCCGAAATACTACCTAGGACAACTTTATATTTTTCAAATATAAAACCTATGGATGTAAACGTTGAGATATATAGAAAATATAGAAATAAAAATTTAGAGAAACCCAATCCTGTAAAAAAAAGAGAAGAATTATTAAGTAAAAAGACAGCAATTGGGAGAACTATCAAAGAATTGAAGAGTTTATATGATGATAATGATATTGACATAAATAAATATACAGAACTCTACGAAAAATATACGAATAAGTTAAATGATATTGAATTAGAAATTCAAAAATTGGGATAACCAGGCTAGTAAAAAGTAAAAATGAAAAGAAATACTATTTTGTGGATTTTTCTGATTGCGGTAATATTGGTTACTTTTATGTTTAACCAAATGCTTGCTATCTGGATTACTCTAGCACTTCTTGGTATTGCTTTATTAGTTTATCTTTTTTCTCTTTCATTTAAAAAGAAACTCATAAGAACTATGGAAAAATATGTTAGGATTATTGATACAGATGTTTCTGAAGAGTTAAATCAACCAATTGAGAGGATAAGAAAAAATCTTCTTAGTCTGTATAAAAATCAAAAAAAGAGAAGAGGGTTAATAATATTTTTAAACAAAAGATATATTTTCTATAATACTCTTTCAGTGAGTAAATTTCTAGAACTATTTAATAATGGTATTAAAGAAAAGGAGATTTTGGAACAATTAAAGGAAAAAATCGGACTGAGAACAAGAGCAGAAGTAAAAGCTATAAAAGACACATTAATAGATCACAAAAAAATTAAAAAAAGTGAGTCTATAATTGAATTGAAGGATCAAATACGAAAAAGTGAAATATACTAATTCTAAAATACAGTTCTCAAAGCTTCTTTACGATTTAATTTAGTTTGTATTAAAGATCTTATTGTATAACTCCCTTATTTTTGAAATAAGTTTAAACTTAAATGATTTATCTTCTAACACATTTGCAATTTCTAGAGCATCCTCGTATTTTTTCACTGCTTCTCTATATAATCCCTGACTGTCATAGATTTTTCCAGTAGCATCAATAATTTTTAATTTTTTATACAAATCACCAGATTCTTCAGCGTCCTTCAGGGTCTCTTCATAAAATTTTAAGACTTTTTCAAAGTTACCTTTAACCTTATAAATAATATCAGAAGAAATAAGGCTTTTTTCTTCAGTTTCTTTTTTTTCACCTTTTTCGACCGGTACTTTAGTCAAACCAGGTTTTATGGCTTCTTCTCTCTTAGGAATATAATTTTTTTGAAAAGAAGAAAAAATAGCCTTGATTTTTTTTTCAATATCTCTTATTTCTGAATCTTCAAATAAACCGTAGTTTTTAAAAATTAATAGTGTCTCTTTATAAAATTTCAATGCTTCTGAATATTTTCCTTGATCTTGCTTAATCATTGCAATATTACGAAGGCATTTAGCTTTCACACTTAAATCCTCACCTTCTTCATTAATTTTTAAAGCTTTTTTGCATTGTTCTAAAGCCGTAGGATAATCACCTTGCAATCGAAAAAGATTTCCTATAGAATTAAGGCAAATTGCTTCGCCCCTTGAATCTCCCAACTGTCTTTTAATATTTAACGCTTCAATATACGCTTTCGAAGCTTCAGGAATTTTTCCTTGTCCTTCATAAACCTCCCCTATATTAATAAGGCAATCCGCTTTCTTACTCAAATCTCCTAATTCTTCATAAAGTCTTAATGACAATTTATATTGATTTAGGGCTTTGGGATAATATTTTTGAAATCGAAAAAGATCTCCTTTAGAATAAAGACATAATGCTAATCCCTTTAAATCTGCTAATTTTTCATAAATTTCTAATGCTTTATTGAAAGATATCAAGGCATCTGGGTATTTTTTTTGGTCAAAATTGATCATTG
>JBHLKB010000014.1:0-19518 GCA_048887205.1 Candidatus Hodarchaeota archaeon | reverse complement strand
TGGATGATCTAGGCATCTTCCAGACTGATTATATGGTTCATAGTAATGCTTCACTAATTCCTATAAATATTACTGCAGGTACTTATATTATAGAAGATTCTTGGTATACTGATTATGATTTCATATACCCTGAGTATTCTGATAGATGGATAATTAACGATACTCTTCATGTAAATGGAATTTTATCTTGGGATAATGGTTCAGTAATTTCAGGTATGACTATTAATGTAACTGTTAAACTACTCGATGGTACGATTATTGCTTTTAATGATACAGTTCAAACTGATAGTTTTGGAGTATTTAATGTATCAATATTTATTGATGAATATGCTGGTTGGCCTGATTTTAGAGTTGAATCTGAGATATGGGTTTATTTTGATCCGGTAATAAATAATGCTCAATACGTTGAAGGATCGGAAAATGAATTCACATAATAAAAAAAAAGAATGAAAGTCAAATTGATAGAAAAAAAAAAACCTAAAAGAATTTTGATAGGAATTTTATTCTTGCTATTATTTTCATTCTTATTTCCCTTAATTGATACTAATGAATATTTTTGTGGATTTAATAATATTAATCATAATTATAGAGATAATAATCTAAAACCTTCAGCAACATGGGGATGGTTAAATCTTACTAATTATATGATTAATAACACTCGTTATTACCATAGTGAAATAGTTACAATAGAAGGGAGATTATTTTATTTGCCAACAAATTTTAGCTATAAAGGCTATTCTGTATCATTGAAAGTCGACGGTACCATTCTTCCTCTTTATTCTGACACAACTGGCGATTATGGGGAATTTAAATTTGATTATTCTATTCCAACCTCAAGTAATATATATTCTGATCATAAATTTGAAGCAGTAGTAAACAATCCGGGGGGAGATGTTATATATTTAAATCATTTTATTGTCAATTCGAAATCATATTCCAGTTTTGTAAATCTATTATATGATACTTCAATTCCTCTACTATCCGAAGAAGATTTTGTAATTACCGGAAATTTAAGATATAATAATGGAACTGATATCCCTGATGCTGAAATATTTTATTATTGGTTGAATGGTTCTGATCTTACTGATATTATTGATAGTGGTTCTATCTTAACTGATCCTTCAGGAATTTTCTCAAATGTTAAGATGCCAACCACCAGCCTAATAAACTCTTTAAGTTTATTAACATTGAAACTTAATTACTCTTATCAACCTTTCGTTGATTACTCAGAAGCTATAATATCTGATATAAAAGTGTTTTCTGACATAATATGGGTTTTAGATTACGGAGATTTCACTGCTACGGACAATCAACAATTTACTTTGACAGGAACATTATATTCAAACACAATCCCCACATTTCCGATAAATAACAGAAATGTAACTATTTATTTTAATGGAGCAGCTAAAATTACAGTACCAACAGCAAGTGATGGATCATTCATAGCCGAGTTTCAGGTGACTACAGGAAATGGAACTTTCCCGATTTATGTTCAATTAAATGATCTTTTAGGAAAGAATATTAGTTCTACGCCACAATATATAGTTGTTGCTCCAGCATCCCCTTCAATTTTGGGTCCTAGTGAATTACCTCCATTTCTAATATTTTCACTTATATTTTTTCCGATTTTAGCAGGTATTATTGCAGTTCTAGTTGTATTTGGTATTAAATTCTATAAAAAACAAGAAAAAGAATCTCGAGTGGTTAATTTACCACTTGAATCAAAAATTAGAAACTTAAAAATTCTTAAAGATTCGGGCAGATTGGAGGAATCTATTTCATATTTATTTAATGCAATTTATATGGATTTAATTAATGCTAAATATGGACGAATAAGAAATGTAAATGAAACAATTAGAGATTTTGCAATTGTTTCTGTTAGAGAATTGAAATTGACACCAGCTTCAATTTATCCATTTATTCAAAGAGTAGAGGAAATTATATATGCAAAACCATTCAAAATAACTGAAAATGATTTCTATAACACATGTGAATTATTTTCACCTATATATTTTCAATTAACAGGCTACAATTTCGTATTAAATTTTTAAAAACAAATATTATAAAAATGTCATAATCAAAAATCAAGAAGAAGTACAAAAAAATAAATATTCAAAAAAAATTATTAAATAAATTATTTTAAAAATACAGAAATTGGTAAAAAATTATGGCAAAAAAGAAAAAGAAAACCCCAGAACCAGAAATAAATATTAAACAGAGGTTTGATAACGTTAAGATTCTTGTTAATACCAATAGACCTAAAGAAGCGATTGCTTACATATATCTTGTCTACGACGACTTAATCAACATCAAGTTTAAAAAACCTAGATTGGCGCATCAGACTATTCGTGAATATGCAATATCATGTGTAAATGAATTAGAAAACAACTTGAAACCGGAATCTGTATATCCATTTATTAAAAAAATTGAAGATATTATTTATGGTGGAGTTGAACCTACAGAGAAAGAACTAAATTTTACAATTAGTTTATTCTCTAATCTGTACAATGAAATAACCGGGAAAAATTTTACTTTTAACTTATAATTAAAACGGATTTTTAGAATTTTAAAATATTACCAAAAAAATAAACATTAAATCAAAATGGTAAAAACTGCAAAAGCAACTCAGAAAAGTATAAATATCTCAAAAGGGATAATTTTCACCTTTTTGACAATATTTCTCATAGTATTTGGTATAATCATTAGTGAATTTATCAATTATTATCAGCTTAATGAGCCAATGGATTTACCAGTTTTTGTAACATATATCCCTCTTTTATGTTATTTAGGAGCATTATTTAGTGGTGTTGGTTTTATTATATTTTTAAGAAGCGCCACTACACAAAAAATACGGGAAACTCAATCACGTAAAAAAGTTAAATCGGGTTCGATATACAAACAAGCGTTATTTATAATAATTTTTATTTTTGTTTTTATTCCTTTATTTTCCCCTTTAATTGATCAGGGAAAAAATGATCAGAATTTTTCAGTTTATAACGATCACTGGAATGGTGCCTCAAAATTTAAACAAGCAATAGAAAGTGCGGGATATAAAAATGTAATGACTGTGCAATCTAGTTTAAGTGCTACTGAAAGGTTAGCCATTGAATTTGAAGATAAATCAATTCTATTAATTTTATTAGGCCCAAATCAATTTTATGACCCAATTTTTGAAGTACCTTATTTTATCAATTATTTTAATAGTAGTAATTCCATTTTAATATGCCATGACCATGGTTCTACAAGCACTCTGTTATGGGAGATTCTAATAGCAGGTATGTTTGCAGGTATATCTGTCCCTCTAACAATTTTCCCTAATGGGATTTTGCGGGATAATCAATCATTTGATACCACTCCAGAATTTCCTGTAATTACACATTTTTCTGATACTCATCCTACTACATTGGGAATTAATAAAGTTATTCTTTCAGTATCGTCCTGTGCTGCAGGCGGTGAATTTGTGTCTGCTTTTGGTTGGGATCTTATTGGTTCTACAACTGATTATGGATTTATCGATAAAAATGGAAATAAAAAATATGATTTTGATATGGATCCAAATCCTGATGATCTTAATTTAGGTTTTATGAATTTTCTAGAAGGAAGCCTACCAATCCCATTTCCAGACAACTTTCCACTGGGAGGATATCCTCAACAGGTATTTTTGGCCAAAGATACAGGAAAGCAACGTATATTTGTGTCTGCAGATGCAAGCCTGTTTAATAATGAATTAATTGATGATCCTTCATATGATAATTTGCAATTTGGTATAAATATCATTGAATGGCTAACTTACGCACATGAAGGGAGAAATAAAGATGATTTTATCATAGTGTTTGATGAAGCTCATATTAGACCGGAATATTCCAGAGATCTTACATCTGCAGGAATATTTGGTTTCATTATGCAATATATCGTACATTTGTCAACAAATCCAATAACAGCATGGATATATCCCCTCCTTGCATTTTACACATTAAGAAGATATCTCCCAAAAAAAGATAAAAAGAAAGAAGAAGAAAAAATCGCCGAGGAAGAGGAAAAGAAAGAAGATATGGCAAGATTCAGAACATCCTCTTTTTTTGCAAAAAAGATAGATGAATATAAAGATAAAATGAAGTATGGAGATGCCCTAAAACTATTGTATAGAAGGTTAGAAAGAAAATTAAATGTTCAATTAAGAGGAGAGAAAATTACTACCGAAAGAGTTATAGATATGGTTATTGCTAAAGATCCATCCAGTACAAAATTAAAAACAAGAAGATTAAGTAAATTTATGGATAGAATTTTAGCGATTAAGGAAGGTAAATATAAAGTTAAGACTGAACAAGATTTCGAAGAACTATTTTTCGAAATGGGTTGGGCAGTTAATAATATTTAGTCAAATTTAAACATATAATAAATAAAAAAACTAAAGAAAAAAGCAAAGAGGTTATAAATAAATGGAAGCCCCTGATAAGGCAAAATATTATGACCATGAGGAAATTGACGTAACCCCTATAAGAGAGATTGCTCAAGAAGTATTAAGTGAAGTGAGCCGTGTGATAGTTGGTAATGGTGAGATTCTCCAACAACTATTCATAGCATTGCTTGTAAACGGACATGTACTCTTGGAGGGAGTTCCAGGTCTTGGAAAAACGGTTATGGCAAAAACTTTCGCAAAAACACTTGGAATCTCATTTCGTAGGGTTCAATTCACTCCAGATCTTCTTCCAGCAGATATAACAGGAACAAAAATATTCGATCAAAATGAAGGAGCATTTGTCCTCCAAAAAGGACCACTTTTTGCGAACATGGTTCTTGCTGATGAAATTAATAGAAGTGCGCCAAAAACGCAAGCGGCTTTACTTGAAGCCATGGCTGAACGTCAAATAACTATTGAAGGTCAGACTTTACTCTTAGAAAAACCCTTCATTGTAATAGCGACTGAAAATCCTGTAGAAATGGAAGGAACATATCCATTACCAGAAGCACAAGTTGACAGATTCTTATTTAAATTATGGTTAGATTATCCTGAGCAAGATGAAGAGGTGGAAATTATGCGTCGTCAAATTTCAGGTGAATCTCCTTCAGTAGAACCTATAACAACTGGTGAAGAAATACTTGCAGCACAAAAAATTATGAACTTAGTATATATTGATGATCGAATTTTAAAATACGTCCGTGATATCATACTAAAGACTCGAAATCATCCACAGATTGCTCTCGGATGTGGCCCTCGAGCTTCATTAACTCTAATGAAGTGCGCGAAAGCTCGTGCAGCGATACTAGGTCGATCATATGTTACTCCTGATGATGTAAGGGCATTGATTATTGCTGCATTAAATCATAGAATTCTTTTAAAACCCGAAGCAGAGTTAGAAGGTCTTGACACAAAGAGTGTTCTTAAGTCAATAGTTGAGGATATTCCAATCCCAATCTAACCCAATTTCTTTTATATTTTATGGTTGTAATATTTTATAATAATTGGAAGAATAAGAAAAGTAAATAACGTGGTGGATTTTAATTTTAGGAGGTAAAGGTAGAAGTTTAATTTTATTTGCTGTATTTTTTCTTACAGCAGGATTTGCTTTTGTGAATTATTTCTTAATTTATTTTGCTATTTTATTACTCTTTAGTACGATCATTAGTTTACCAATTTTCCATTATAAAATGAATGTGGAGGAATTAGGAGTTCATAGAGAATTGGAAAAAGAAAAAGTTTTCAAAGACGATTTTGTCCATGTAAAGGTAATAATAGAAAATTTTGGACGAAATAGTTTTGATTTTATTGAAATACGGGATAACTACAACCCACAGCTTTTCAGATTAATTTTAGGTGAAAATTTTATATCAACAAGAATCGGACCAAAGGATATAATAAAATTTTCCTACGTCCTTGAACCAAAAGTAAGAGGGGAATATGCGCTCGGACCATTATCAATTATAGTAAAAGATAGATTAGGTTTTAATTCATTAGAGAGGATTGTACCAGATAGTGTTACAGACATTCTTGTTTATCCACCTTATGAAGATATTAAAAGAATCGAAATTTTGGGTTCAAAAAGATCCTTACAATTAAACTACGGTATGCAAAGATCGAAACAAAAAGGGCTTGGTTCAGAATTCTACGGTATGAGAAAGTATGTTTTTGGAGATCAATTTAGATTAATAGATTGGAAAGCAAGTGCTCGAACTCAGACATTAATTGTGAAGGAATTTGAGAGTGAAAGGGATGTAACCGTTATGATCTTAGTAGATTCTTCAGATACAATGGCAGGAGGAGCTATTGAAAATACAAAATTTGAATATGCAATACGAGCTTGTATGCTTTTAACTAAAGTTGCTTTAACACGAAGAGATAATGTAGGGGTTTTCACTTTTTCAGATAAAAAAAATCTGAATTTTTTAAAACCAAATAGTGGAGAAGAACACTTTTATAAAGTTCTTGATTTTGTTGCAAGAATAAAACCCCAAGGAAAATGTAAAATAAACGAAGCTATGGATTATTTTACAAAACTTTTTCAAAAACGAAGTTTAATCTTCATAATATCGGATTTAGAGGCAAATCCTAAAGATATTTCTCAAGCTATCAAAAAATTAGTACCTTTTAAACATACAATTATTGTTATTAATCCATTTAGCCCTTGGTTTGAGATTCATGAAATAGATTTGTCTTCAACAGATAAAGCATTAGCAGAAGCAATCAGCGAAGAAATGATGGAACATATCCTTATTATTAAACAAGGTCTTCGAAATCTAGGTATAAATATTATAACATGCGGACCTGATGATATGATGAACCAAGTTTTAAGTAATTACATGGAAGCAAAGAAAAAGGGGAGGGCGTATTAAAAAATGGCTCGTGGTTATTTACTAGCATTAAAAATTATCAATTTGGTAATATTCTCATGGCTATTTATTATTTTTTTAACATCTCTTTTTGATTTTGATGATGTAGCTCTTACCGCCGAGGATGAATTCGTGATTTTTGCTTTTTTCGGAGCGATAAAAAACGTATTTTCATATTTAATTTATCTTGTTAGTTTTCTTATTGCATATGGTTGTGCTTTTATTTTTGGAGGTGGATTTAACAGTTATATGTTTAATTTTGTTGAAGTCTTCTTTGAAAGATACTTGAGTAAATGGTTTCAACTTCCTACTTATGAATTGAGTGAAATTCTCAATCCAGATTTAGCGAATAATGCAATATTAATTGAACTAACAGGGCTTTTTGGTGACCTGTATTTACTCATTTTTCAAATTTTATTCATTATTGCTGTTATATATGCAATTAGAGCATTCTTTAAAAGTGATCCAAAATATTCTTTTGTTGCAATTGGTTCAATAATCCTCATGATTATTGTTCCACTTATGGTGGAGGGTTTACGAGATATGTTGCAATTATTTAATCTGCCACCTACATTTTTAAATTTAGATCAAATGAAAAATCCTCTTGATCCATCCTTATCTGCAATACCACTTGATAATTTTATTTTATTTATAACAAGCCCATTGATTGTATTTGGGATTGTCTCATACATTTATATAGAAATAGCTTTTCAAATCAATTATGCAGATACTGTAATTAAACCATCCTTGGAGAGAAGTGATAGATTAGAAGCTCAATTAAATATTCTCGCAAGAGAATCACATTATATAACTGCTAATATCGATAAAATAAAAGAAGAAGCTAAAGAAAGGATTAAAGAAATCGAAGCGGAGCAAAAAGAGGGATTAGCTATTGGAAAATTCTTCGCAAAAACTGGTAGGCGGTTTTCTTATGTAAAAGAGATGATAGAAAGAAGAAAGTTAGAGGAAGAAGAAAAAAAATTAGTTACTGCCGCCTCTAAAACTAGGAGGCTGGGGAGGTATATAGATCGTCTTTTTCGAGAAGATGTTGAAGCCAGAGAGACATTAACTGCAAGCTCATCAGCTCCTAGAGCTCGAAATTTAGCAACATCAACATTAATCAACTTTGTTTATCGTGTAGGTTTGCTTTTAATCATTAGTTATATCATTATACATCCACATTGGTTTTTAGATACAGTAATACAATTACCTGATTCAATAACAGAAAGTGTTGCAATGTATTCACCAGAAGTTATCATCATTCTTTTAGCTCCAATAATATTATTGTTCCCTGTGATTTCTAAATTAATTTCATTTATCAAACATCGAAACTTAATAATTCGATTACAACAAGAAGGTCGTATAAAGGAGCTTTTAACTTCTGTTGGAGACTATGTTAGAAAAGAAGAAATTGAGGCACCACAAGAAGAGAAAACTGAGGAATTAGCTTCTGAATCTACATGAATAGGAATAATATCAATTATTATAAATTTATTATATATTGAGCTAACTCTATCTTTTTTCTTAGATTTATCATTAGAGTGTCAAAGCAATAAGTTTTTATTCCAAGTTTTTCAATTTTGGGTTTTAAGTGGCAATCTTTATTATCTATTATAAAATGTCCAAGAAATTCTTTATAATATTTCGCAACATCCTCGCATGAAACCTCTAAGCCAGCATATCTCATCAGCTTATCTGCTGGACCTTTCACAGGGACTCCTTCAATAATTGGACTTATACCAAAAACTTTATTCTTAACCTTTGAAAGGGCTTTTTTTATTCCTTTTACTTGGAGAATAGTCCCTATTGACACTATAGGATTTGAAGGGCAGATTATAATTCTTTTTGCTTTTTCTATATATTTTATAACACCTTTAATAGGGACTGCATTTTCAATTCCTTTAAAAATTACATTTAAAATTTCTGGTTTGCACTGATACTTTATAAAAAATTCTTCGAAATGCATTGATTTTGAGGGGGTTGTTATAAAAGTTTCAACAGATTCATTGCACATAGGAATAATTTGAGATTTTACTCCTAAATTTTGACATATTATTTTTGTTATCTCTGCTTTGTTAAAACCTTGGTTGAATAAATCAGTACGATAAATATGGGTAGCTAAATCTTTATCACCAGCATTAAACCATCCTGTGTCGTAAAATTTCCTCAATATACTTAAACAATTAAAAGTTTCCTCAGCAAATCCCCATCCTTTTTCTTTATCGATTAAATTTGACAAAGTATAAGTGATTATGTCTAAATCAGGACAAATTTTAAGTCCAAATAGTTCAATATCATCCCCAGTGTTAACAATAATTTTAAGTAATTCTGGATTAACTATATGTGCCAAGCCTTCAATTAATTTAGCTGCTCCAACGCCCCCCGCTAATACTACATAATAATTCTCACTCATGATTTTATAACCTTAAACTCAAGGTTCATATATTATATCTTTCAATTCTTTACGATTTGGCGCCTTTAAAGTTTTAAGAGGATAACCTACTGTAAAAAAAGCCATTGGTACATAGGATTCAGGAAGATTCAAACTTTTTTTTATAATCCTTTTTACAAAAAGCGGAGCACAATACCAACATGCAGCTAGTTTTTTCATTTCAAAAGCAAGGAGTAGGTATGTTGCTGAGCTGCTAATACTCTGAATACCCAAAAACAACTCATTTTGCGTTCTTTCAGGATCAGGATATTTTTCTAAATCTTCTGTATCTAAACATAATAAAATTAAAATTGGTGCTCTTAAGAAATTATTTTTTGTTCTTTCTACCTTCAGATTAATGAATTCTTCAGTTTTTCCATCCTTTTTTAAATCAAACCTTAACTTTTCATTCATTTTCTCTATCAATTCTTCACGTTGTTTACCGTTTTCAATTATAACATACCTCCAGAATTGACCATTATGAGCGCTTGGAGCCCAACGCGCAAGATCGATACAATCTTTAATAATTTTTATATCTACACTCTTAGGGGCATAGGGTAACTTATAACTCCTTCGATTTACGAGGATTTTTTCCATACTCTTTTCTTCTGATTCTCTAAATAAATCAATTTCTTTCTTTCTTAAAATGGATCTGATGGTTGCATTCTCATTAACTTCAAACTTATAGCCTCTTATTAACACAATTGGAAGACCCTTATTGGATTCACCCATAACTAATTGTGCTGCAGCACTAAGACTATCAGCTTGACCCATAATGGTAGTTTGGAGTTTATATCCATATAAATCTTTTTCACCTCTTAAATCTAGAATCGGATTTATACCTGAAACTCCAATAGCAGTTCCAACAGCTCCCACTCTAAAAGCTCTACCAAATGAATCAGAAATAATTACAGCTATATCCTTTTTGGTTTTATTTCTTAAAGTATTTCTAATTTCCTCAGCTTTAATATCTGGATTTTCTGGTAATAGTGTTACAATTCCTTTACCCTCAATATTAGACTTATCTATTCCAGCATCAGCACAAATAAAACCATGTTTTGTTTCGGTTATTAGCACATGTTCCTTTTTTATGATTTCCCTAGATTCATCTAAAATTGCCTGTATTAATTTGGGATCTTTTTGTGCTAATCCTTGATTTCTCACTTTCGGCTTAATAAGTTCATGTAATTCAAGAGCTAACTCACTTGGTATGATCTCATCTAAATTTCTAATTCGACCAGAACTTTTAGATATTATTGTTTGAGCAATGACAATTATATCTCCATCTTCTAAAGATAATTCATTTAAGTTGAGAGCATTGATTATAATTTCAGGGATATTATCTCCTTTTTTTATTAATGGAATTCCTTTTAACCCAATAATTTTGATTACATCATTAAAATTCATAAAAATTCAGCTTTAGATGTTTTTATATCTTTTAATATCCAACTTCTTACTTTCAGCTAATCTTTCATATTTTTTAGGAATTGCACAACAAGCAGAAAAAAATTCGAAATGGATTTTAGAATTATGTTTTTTTAACCATTTAAGAGTTTCTTTGGATGGAATTTCGATTCTTGTTATTCCAGCTTTTATTGCTGACTTTTCAATCTCAGTCTTAATAACCCCACGAGGTCTCATGCATCCTAATGAAATTTCCGTTTTAGGGAATGTGAATCTTAAAATAGCTATAATTTTCGCTATATTATCGGGTTCAAGGATCTCAAACTTTATCTTAGAATCTTTAGGAGGAATTAAGATAATAACAACTATTAACGATGGATTTAATTTGGTTTCTTTAATAAATTTTATAGACTCTAATTCTTTATTGAGTTTCCCATAATATAATCCAATACAAATATGAGGGACTATATTTAACTTATATTCTTTTAACAAATCAATTGCTTTTTTATATTCATTTAATTCTATATCTAAATGATAAATATTTCGCACAACCTCTTCATCCATATTAATATCAAAAGAAATTATATCAACATTAGCATCAGCAAGTTTTTTCGCCGTTTCCTCATGTAACAATCCAGTATGTGTATTTATAATTAAATTAGTTTCTTTCTTCACTTTTTTAATAGTATCTAAAAAATCTAATAAAGGAACTGAGCCATCAAGATTGCTTCCGCCCGAAATTAAAGCCCCCACACCATTTTTTTTAGAAAGGTCGAATAAAAATTTTTCTAAATCTTTATTTTCTAAGATTTGTTTCATCCCTTTCAAATATTTCTTATTACAGTGTTCACATTCTAATGCGCATTCAGTCCCTGTAATACTGATCGCAGGAAATCTATTAGTGGGATTATATATCTTTAATTTATTACCAAAATTTCTATGAGTAATTTCCTGAGCTAGATTGAAGATTTGATCCAAATCTTTTGATTCAAGATCTAAAATTGATGAAAAATCATGCCACAATGCTGATCCAGATTTTAATTTATTTAATAATAAATCTATTTTATTCATATTTTTTTAACCATTTCAAATTGGAATATTTCTTCTTTACTAAACTTTCTGCCAATTTTCTCTCATCTTCAGTAACTTTTCCCTTTTTTAATTCGATATCCAATGCTTTTTCAAATCCACGCTTTAAAGAAATAATCAGCTTTTCTTCATCATAATTTTGTATATGATTTTTAATTCCAATACACTTAGCACGAACAGACCTGACCATCCTAGATTTCCCTACATTTTCAGGTGCTTTTAATACAGAATACATTAATTCAGGATCAATATCTAATAAAATTGTTCCATGTTGGAGAAGATATCCTTTTTTTCTAACTTGTGCATTCCCTGAAAATTTTTTACCATTTAAAAGAATAGCAGGACAATGAATAACATCTTTTTCTGGTTCTAGACCAAATATCTTTAATCCCATTATAATTCCTTGAGTAATGATTTCAAAATGTTCTAATACTTTTTCAGCACCTAAATTCTTAAGAAATTCGATAGGGCAAACAATAGAATATGTAATTTCTCTAATTTCGTCATGAAATACAGCACCACCTCCAGTAATACGCCTTACAATGTTAAAACCTCTATCTTTTGTGAACTTAACATCAATTTCATTAGATAAACTCTGATGTCTACCAATACTCGCTGTAGAAGGCTTCCATTTATAAAGTCTTAATGTATTTACTGATTTTTTATCTATTGCCATATTTAATATAGCTTCATCTAATGCCATATTCCAGAAACCATTATTAACTTCTAGAGGTAAATATCGCCACACATCCATTATTTTCCATTAAGATGTTAATTAACAAATTTATTTAATAGATGATAAAATTCCAATTTTTCTTTCTCTAATAGAGCTCGTGGATAATTATAAATAGGACCAGATGGTTTAGAAGTATAATAAGGACGGTTACATCCTGGGCATCCAGAAGTTAAAAACGCGTGTGTATTATCGATCACAATTTTTAAATCTTTTTTACTGATATTAATATTTACAATTTCTCCTTTCCTATTAAAAGTAAAATCTTTTAAGTTTTTCTTATTATTAATAATGAGAAATCTGCCTAACTGTAATTTCCTAAAACTTTGAATTGTTGGTTGTTTTATATTTTCAAATCTTGTACCTTTAATAGGTGTAAATGCAAATAATGATATAAGAATATTTAAATTATGTAACTCTTCGATACATTCAATAACTTCTCTTTCTGTTTCCCCTAATCCAATTATTATATGAGTACTTACAAAACCAGGTGAAAAAATTTCTAGCGCTTCCCTCAACTTTTGAAAATGCTCCTCCCATTTATAGGGACCCCCCATATCGATCCCTTTAATTTTATCAAAAACCTTAGATGTTGCTCCATCTAATGCAATCCCCACTCTTTGAACTCCTTTGAGTTGTAATTCCTTCAATTTTTCTTTTGACATAGGTGGAATTGCAACAGAAATTGGTGTATTTGTATGAATCTTAATCTGTGTTATTATTTCTACTAAATCATTAAAATTTTCTTGATAATTAAGTGTTTGAATACAAATCCTACTAAATCTTTTTGAAAATGGTAAATATTTTAACTTTGTCAGAAAATCTTTAAATAAAAATATTGGCCAATTAACTCGAGAAAGTTTATCTATAGAACTCTTTGAAGATCTAGCTTGAGGGCAAAAACCACAGTTTGCTAAACAATGTCCCTCCTTAAAGGTCATAACATAGCATGTAGTTGGAGGATTTTTAAATTGTGGCAATGAACCTAATCCTAAAACAGAAGCGCTTCCAATAGATACTCTAATTTTTTCAATTGTCACTAATCTCTCTAGTAAATTAATAAAATTAAGTTTTATTGCTTCGATTTATAAATTTAGAAATCTAGAGTAATTAATGCTAGTTTAAATAATTCAAATGCGTATTAACTACGTCAATATCTACAAAAAAAATTTATTGAATCAATTATTAAAATATTAAATACGATATTTATGCTCAAAGTTCATATAAAGTGTAAAAATCTTATGGTTGAATACGACCCGCAAAAGATAGAAAAGAAATGGCAAGAACAGTGGGAAAAGGATAGAATTTTTGAAGTCAAAGAAAATCCGAAAAAAAAGAAATATTATGTGTTGGAAATGTATCCATATCCCTCATCAGCACTTCATATGGGACACCTTCGCAATTATTCTATAGGTGACTCATTTGCGCGATATAAACGAATGTCAGGTTTCAATGTGCTTTATCCTATGGGTTATGATTCATTTGGATTACCTGCTGAAAATGCTGCTATAGATCATGGTGAAAATCCCGAGGAATGGACAGATGCGAATATAAAAGCAATTATTAAACAGCAGAAGCGAATTGGCCTTTCTTATGATTGGACTCGCCTCATTTTTAG
Source organism: Candidatus Hodarchaeota archaeon (assembly GCA_048887205.1). Classification (GTDB taxonomy): domain Archaea; phylum Asgardarchaeota; class Lokiarchaeia; order Sigyniarchaeales; family SOKP01; genus Loki-b32. The sequence continues at coordinate 5,415 of JBHLKB010000014.1, read as the reverse complement.
CCATTCTATAAATTATTATAAATGGGATCAGTGGCTCTTTCTAAAATTTTTTGAAAAAAGGCTTGCTTATCGAGAGAATAGTTATGTTAATTGGTGTCCTAAATGTAATACTGTATTGGCAAATGAGCAAGTATTAGGGGGTAGGTGTTGGCGCTGTAATGAAGATGTAGAACAAAAATATTTAACTCAATGGTTCCTAAACATTAGAGCATATGCGGAAGAATTACTTAACGGCTTGAATGAAGTGGATTGGCCAGAAAAAGTTAAAATTATGCAAAGAAATTGGATTGGTCGTTCTGAAGGAACCACAATTCGATTTCCTATTGTGGGTGAAAATAGAAGCATAGATATTTTCACTACAAGACCAGATACTCTTTTTGGTGTAACTTTTATGGTATTCGCGCCTGAACACCCGTGGGTTAGAGCATGGGTAAGAGGGACTGAATACGAAGATGGATTTGAGAAATTATATAATGAAGTGATGAAACAAGATAGGTTTGAAAGGACTGACATTGAAATCAAAAAAAAGGGGTTATTTATCGGTAAATATGCAATAAATCCAATCACGAAAGAGAAAGTTCCTATTTATATCGGGAACTTTGTAATTTATGAATATGGTGCTGGGGCTGTTATGGCAGTACCTGCCCATGATCAACGAGATTTTGAGTTTGCAAGAGAATACAACATCCCAATTAGAATTGTAATACAACCATTTGATTATGAATTGAGATTGGAAAAAATGACTAGATCATATGAAGGCGATGGGATTCTAGTTAACTCTGATGAATTTAATGGGATGGAAAATAGATCTGCCATTAATGCCATCACTGAGAAATTAGAAAAAATTGGAAAGGGGGAAGCAACAATTAACTATAAACTAAGAGATTGGTTAATTTCCCGCCAGCGCTATTGGGGATGTCCAATACCAATTATCTATTGTAAGAAATGTGGTACTGTTCCAGTCCCTTATGAAGATTTACCTGTTCTATTACCTAAAGATGTTCAATTCACAGGTAAAGGAAATCCTTTAGAAACAAGTAAAAGTTTTATAAATGTTATGTGTCCTAAATGCGGGAAGCTAGGTAAACGTGAAACTGATACTATGGATACTTTTGTAGATAGTTCTTGGTATTTTTTACGGTTTGCTGATCCTTCCTCAAAAGATTTACCTTATAGAAAAAAAATTGTTGATTATTGGATGAATGTTGATCAATACATAGGAGGTATTGAGCATGCTATAATGCATTTACTTTATGCACGATTTTTTACAAAAGTTGCAAGAGATCTTGGTCTTCATTCATATGATGAACCATTCCAACGTCTATTAACTCAAGGAATGATAAATAAGGCTCATCCTTTCTGTCAAAAATGTGGAACATTTGCTATTAAAGCAGAAATGAATCTTAACGTTTGTAAAAGATGTGGAAATGAATACATGTTAAAAAGCGTAAAAATGAGCAAAAGTCTTGGTAATACTGTAGATCCTATTGGAATTATGACTAAGTATGGAGCTGATGCAGCTAGGTTCTTCATTTTATTCGGCGCAAGTCCTGAATCAGGATTAGAATGGTCAAATGAAGGTGTAGATTATGCTTTTAGATTTATAAAAAACACTTTTCTATTATTAACCGAACCACTAAATATTGTGAGGAAATCTACAACTATTAGAGATACGCTAATTAAATACTTTTTAAACAAAACAATTAAAGAATTTACTGAGAATATGCGTAAATTGGCTATAAGGAACGCAGTCAATAACATTATCCAATTTTCAACAGAATTAAACAAATATAAAAGCGAGGGGGTCAAAAAAGAGATTTTCGAAGAATGTAGGGAAAATCTAGTTTTATTACTTCATCCTATAGCACCTCATATGACTGAAGAAGTTTGGGAAATAATTGGTAAAAAAAAATATGTGAGCTTAACACCATGGCCTTCTTGGGACGATAAACTACTTACGCAAGAATCTGATTATAAATGGAAGCTAATGAATAATATTTTAGATGATATAAGTAATATAAAATTAATAATGAAAAAAGATACATTAGAAAAAATCTTAATAATCGTTGCTGATCAATGGAAATTAAAGTTCTATAATAAAATCATGTCTTTAGTAGAAGAAACCAAAAATCAGGGTGATATAATGAAAATTTTAATGAAATATGATGATTTGAAGAAGCATGGAAAATTCATTAGTAAAACAATTAATAAAATATTGAAAAATATTGGGAAATATCCAAAATTTACACTCGATTCAGAGCACGAATACCAATTTTTTAAAGAAATCAAACCAGTTATTGAGCAAAAGTTCCAATTTAAAGTAGAAATTATTCTTGAAAAAGATTCGCATGAGCAGAAAGCTATTCAAGCACTCCCTGGTAAGCCAGCAATCGTTATAACTTAATTTTTATATTTGTTAATTTTACACATACTATTTAAATAGTCCATTTTCTACAAGGTTTTATTAACTTAAAATTAAATAAATTATTATAAATTTGAATATATTAAAAGTTGTTAAAAAATACGCTGAATCAAAATATGGATTTTTATTTATATGACAATCTATGAACTCAGTATTATCTCTACTACTGGATTTCCATATTTCAACACTATAATTAACCCTGTACCGGAAGGAGTGAAAGTCTTTCTTAGGTTTTTTGATTTTTCTGAGAGCGCTAATATTATTCAAGATCAATTAGATTTGGATTCAAAGTTCGATCTTACTGCAGGTTTAATATCTGCTTTGTTTGAGTTTGCTCGAAACATTGATAAAAAAATAGAAGTACTTGAATTTAAATCTAAAAAAGAAATAAATAAAACCAAATCCAATGTAAATAAAATGAAATTTCAAGGAGATGTATTAATTACTGCACAGACGGAATCCTTTCTACTACATAAATCAGTTAGAGAGAAGGTAAAATTGATATATAATAATTTTATACATTCTAAAATACCGCTTGATTTAGCAGATTCTGTTTATAACAATGAAGAAAGTAAGATAATTGACATTCTAACTGATTCAAAAGCAAAACAAAAAATTTATGAAAACCAGAGTAGTATTAAACGTATAGCAAATGATTTTTTGAATGAAATGAAAGATTATGGGCTCTGGGGAATTTGCATTTCTTCTTTTGATTTATCACCTTTGGTAACTTATGGTAAAAAATATTCATTAGAGAATGTTTATCACATTTTAAGACATATCGGATATATCCCAGAGATCCATCCCTTAGATTGGATATATCGACGATCTTTCTTTTCAGATGAACAAATTCAAGTTTGTATTATTAAATCAGACGTTGGTCCAACAGTTGAGGATATCTTATTTGAGCCTTATTTTTACTTACTTTTTGCTGATCCTCAGAGCTATTTTGGAGAGTTTCCAGCTAAACTCACATCTGCTTTTAATAAAATTCTTGGGTAGATTCCTCAAGTAATATAGATCTGGTATATTAAAAAATCAGAAAAGAATTTACTTAATTGATTTGTCAGCAGTATTAATAATTTGAAAAAATGAATCTACCTCAAGTGAAGCTCCTCCGACCAAACCACCATCGATATTTTTTTTATTAAATAAATCTTCGGCGTTACTCGGCTTAATAGATCCTCCATATTGTATCCTTATTAAGTCAGCAGTCTCACTATCAAATTTATTACTCAAAAGTTTCCGAATAAAAATGTGAATCTCTTCTGCTTGTTCCGGAGTAGCAGTTTTTCCAGTTCCTATTGCCCAGATTGGTTCATATGCAATAACAGTTTTTATGATGTCCTCTTTAGTGAGATCTTTAAATGTTTCATTAATTTGATATCCTATAATGTCTTTTGTTTTTCCTAGTTCTCTTTCTTCTAGATGTTCTCCAATACAAACAATAGGTTTTAAATTCATCTTTAAAGCTACTTTAAGTTTTCTATTAATTAAATCATCTGTTTCTTTAAAAATGTCCCTTCTTTCACTATGGCCAAGAATTACGTATTCAACTCCAATTTCTTTCAAAAAAAGAGGTGATATCTCGCCTGTATAAGCCCCTTTCTCTTCAAAATACATGTTTTGAGCACCTAAACTGATATTTGTATATTTTAAAATCTTATAGGCATTAGTTAGAACAGTAAAAGGTGGTACAATTACTAGATCAACATTATTAATTCCCTCTAGAAGCGGAATTAAGCTTTCTAACATTTCTTCACATTTATTGGGGGTACCTCGGTTCATTTTCCAATTCCCCCCAATTATAGGTTTTCTCAACATATTTTACCTCTGAAATTCTATAAACTTGAAATTATGAAAATTTTCACAATAATTCAATAATAGAATAAGTCTATAAAATTCTAACGAAATTTTTAAAAAAATAAACTAAATAGAAATATACAAAATTTATTCTGTTTTAGGAAGTTTTTCTGCTAATTTTGTTGCTTCTAACAACTTTTTTACTTCACCTATATCGGGAGCTATAATTGGTGGTAATCCTAGTTGTGTTCGTCGTCTTTCAATAGCTGGTTGCATTGGAATGGCTTTACCATGTTCCAAAACGGTTGATGCTTGACCCGTGTAATGAGTGGGAGCTTCACCACGCTCAACGCTCATATTTTTTAGAATAGTGAAGATTTCAGTAAGTTCGACTTTCTGAGGGCATACTTCATCACAAGTATCGCATACTGTACAGCCCCAAATGTTAAAAGCATTATCTGGTCCAAAAATTTTCTCTTTAAGACCTAATAACGCATCTAAAATTAATCGCCTTGGGTTATATCTACCTTCAGTAACTTGTGCTACCGGACACGCACCGCTACAAGTTGCACATTGATAACAATATGCTAATGTAGTGCCAATATCATTACCAAGAATTTGGTTTCTGAAATCAAAATCTATAGTTGCCATATGAAATGATCAGTTTTTCTAAATGTTATGTAGTATAACCTATAGTTAATTTTAAAATTAATTCTTTTAAATTCAAGTTTTAATATTGAAAGGCGATATACTAATTTAATACACTTTTGATAGTTTTTAAGAACTTTTCCTTTTAAATAGTTAATGAAATGAATATAAGTAATTAAATATTTAATAATACAAAGCAAACATAATCACAAATTATTTAGAAATAGAGATATCAAGATGAATATTGAAGAACTAAAAGAATTTGGTCTTGATGTTACGGAAGATATGAAACAAGGAAAGGTTATCTTAGACGTATATACAACATGGTGTGGACCCTGTCGATTTTTAAGCCCCATATTGGAAAAATTAAAAGAGGAAGGATTAATTAAATTAATAAAAGAAGATCTTGATCAAAATAGACCACTTGGCGAAAAATTTGGTATTACAGCAATACCTACACTTTTGTTCTTTAATAATGGTGTACTCTTAAATCATCCTATAGAAATCCAAGGACAACTACTTGTTAGAAACGGAATAATGGT
>JBHLKB010000013.1:0-19586 GCA_048887205.1 Candidatus Hodarchaeota archaeon | reverse complement strand
ATTAATATCGATCAGTCTCCAATAGGGAGAACTCCTCGATCAGTTCCAGCTACATATACTAAAGCTTTAGATTATATTAGAGAAATATTTGCTGAAATTCCAGAATCAAGAGAAAGAGGTTATAAGAAGGGAAGATTTAGTTTTAATACAAAAGCGGGACATTGTAAAAAGTGTAGAGGTACAGGATATATCCTTAAAGAAATGTATTTCTTACCAGATGTATATATAAAGTGCGATTTATGCAAAGGAAAACGATATAATGCTGAAACATTAAACATCAAATATCATGGAAAATCAATCTATGATGTTTTAAAAATGACTTTCCATCAAGCTTTGGAATTCTTTGATAAAATTCCAAATTTAAAAAGAACTATAAAAACAGTTATTGATGTTGGATTAGGTTATTTAGAATTGGGACAATCTTCAACTACATTGAGTGGAGGTGAATCACAACGTCTAAAAATCGCAAGAGAATTGAGAAAAACAAGCACCGGAAACACACTTTATATTTTAGACGAGCCAACAACTGGTTTACACATGTATGACATTACGTATTTACTTAAAGTTCTTCAAAAATTAGTAGATAAAGGTAATACTGTAACTATAATTGAACACAATATGGATATTATAAAATCTGTTGATTATATTATCGATCTTGGACCTGAAGGTGGAGAAAAAGGTGGGAAACTTGTTGTAAAGGGAACTCCAGAAGAAATTATTAAAAATAATTCATCATTCACAGCTCAATACTTAAAAAAATATCTAAACAATAATTAATGCTTAATTTGAACTTAATTATTTCTTAAGTTTTAAAATAAAGTTCTAAACTAATGGAAAATAACTTTATACTATAATCATTAATTAATTAGTTTAAAAACATTATTTGAGATTCGTGATACAGAATGGCTGAAGTCGAAACTAAAATAATCAGAGCACCAATTGTTTGTATTCTTGGTCATATAGACCACGGAAAAACGACTATATTAGATTATATTAGAGGTACAGTTGTTCAACAAAGAGAGGCTGCAGGTATTACTCAACATATAGGTGCTTCTTATTTTCCAACCGGAGATATAAAAGAATTTTTAAGAAAATCTAGACAAGAATTTGCTGAAAAAAAAATAAATCTGCCTGGTATTTTAGTTATAGATACACCAGGTCATGCGGCTTTCTTAAATCTGAGAAAGCGAGGGGGCGCTGTTGCTGATATTGCTATTTTAGTTATTGATGTCACAGCAGGAACTATGCCAATAACTTGGGAATCTGTTCGAATCTTAAGAGAAAGAAAAACACCCTTTGTTATTGCGGCCAATAAAATAGACAGAATTTCTGGTTGGAAATCTAAAAAAGATGCAGATTTTCTCGATTCATATAATTCTCAAAAATCCCATGTTAAAGACTTCTTGGATGAGAAGATTTTGCAGATAATGGGAAATTTCTTGGAAGAAGGATTCAAGGGAATTGATAGATATGATAAAATAAAAGATTTTACTAAAAAAATAGCAATTGTACCTACCAGTGGAAAAACAGGAGAAGGCATATCAACACTACTACTTATTTTAATGGGATTAGTCCAACAATATTTAACAACAAATCTCAGATTTTCTGAGGGAGCCGCTAAAGGAGTTGTTTTAGAAGTTAAAAAAGAAAAAGGACAGGGAAAAACAATAGATGTCCTCATATATGACGGAATAATTAATAAAGGTGATGAATTTATTGTTGGGGGTTTAGAAAAACCTATTAAATCAAAAGCTAGAGCATTATTAACTCCTAAACCATTAGATGAAATACGGGATCCTAGACAAAAATTTGATTCAGTTGATACTATAAGTGCTGCTGCTGGTATAAAAATTCTAGCTCCTAATATTGATTATGTGGTAGCTGGTTCTCCGTTTAGGAGTATTATTGATCCTTCTGAAGAGGAATCAGTATATAAAGAAATTGAATCGGAAGTAGAGAGCATTAGAATAAAAACTGACAAAGCTGGAGTGGTCTTAAAAGCTGATACTTTAGGTTCGCTTGAGGCTTTAGAAAATTTTTTTACTAAAAATGGAGTTAAAATTAGCATTGCTGATGTTGGACCAATAAAAAAAGAAGATATTATCAATGCTAATATTGTAAAACAATTAGATCCATATTCTGCAACTGTCTTAGGGTTTAATGTATCAATTTTGCCTGAAGCTAATGAACAAGCTATTAATGATAATATAAGAATCTTCACAAATAATGTTATTTATCGTTTATTAGAAGAATATATAGAGTATGCAGAAACAAGAAAAGCAGAAGATACTGCTAAAGGCTTAAGTGAACTAATTTTACCCGCAAAGATAAAAATGTTTCCAGAGTTTATATTTCGAAATTCAGATCCGGCTGTTTTCGGCGTACATGTTGAAGCAGGAACATTATATCCAAAAGTACCTTTAATTACTGACAAAGGCAAAAGAGTCAGAAGGATTCATCAAATTCAAGATAAAGGTCAGACAATTGAGAAAGCCCTAAAAGATTCAGAAGTAGCAATTTCTATTCGTGGTATTGAAATTGGTCGAGATTTAGATAAAGATGAAATATTATACGTTAATGTCCCAGAATCTCATGTTAGGCAATTAATGGGAAAATTTATCGATGAATTAACTACAGATCAAAAACAAGCTTTACGTGAATTTATTAAATTAATGCGAAAAACAACTCATCCTTGGTGGGGGATGTAATTAGATTTATGTCCACTATTTATAAAGTTTTTACAGAAGTTTTAGAGAAAATAACTCCAACCCAAAAAGAAATTGATTTAATTAATGAAATAACTGAAGAATTAAAAAAATTATTAGATAAAAAGGCAAAAGAATTAAATATTATTTATACTAAACTAGAACCTCAAGGTTCTACAGGAATTAAGCAAACACAATTAAAAAATGATTTTGATATCGATCTCTTTATAGGGCTAGATTATAATCATTTTAAACCAAAATATAAAGGTTTAAGCAAAAATAAATTAAAGAAGGAGTCCAAAAAAGATTTTTTAGCATTATGTAATAACTGGATACTTCAAAGTTTAACTTTAGATGAATTTCAAAATCCTCGTCTCTTATACGCAGAACATCCATATGTAAGAGTAAATTACCTTTTAAAAGATACAAAAGTCAAGATCGATATCGTTTTATATTTTGACTTAGATTTGGAATACATTAAAAAGAATGGACCTATTACTGCGGTTGATAGGTCCCCTTGGCATGGTTATTTCGTTAGAGATAATTTAACCTCTGAACAAAAAGATGATGTAAGGCTTTTGAAACAATTTTTTAAATCTTGTTATAGTTATGGCGACAAAAGCGCAATTGGAAAAATTGGATTCATCGGATACAGCGCTGAGTTACTAATTTATTACTTCAACGATCTAACGAATCTATTTACCAATTTTAATGAATTGTATATGAAACCACTAGATTATTATAACAGAAATGAAGATCAATTAAGGAAAATTATACATTTTCAAAATGATTATCTTATTATCATAGATCCAATTGATAAAAATCGTAATGTTGCTTCAGCAATTTCCGAACGAGCATATAATTATTGTAATCTAAAAATTAATGAATTCTTAAAAGATCCAAGACTAGAATTTTTTACAATTAAACCAGTTTCTGAAATAAGTATATTAAATAAAGAGGATCCCATTCTATCAAAAATTTTTATTGTTGAATTAAAAAATACTAAAGATGAAATCCATTATACTATAAATAGAGATAAATTATATTCTTTAGGAGAAAGTATTAAAGCTAATGGTGAAAAAGAATTTTCTCATGCTGATCGCTTCGGAAAAATTGTATTTGAATTATATTTCGAGAATGAGAGAAATCAATATAATTTAGCATTTTATTGTGAAAAACCTCAAATCTCTAAAACTTATATCCGACAGGGTCCCCCAATTGAAGAAAAAAAACACGTAATTAATTTTAAAATAAAAAATCCAAAATATTTTGAAAAAGATAGTTATTTATGGGTAGAAACTTTAAGAGAATTCGATAAGTTCTCTGATTTCTTAAAAAAGTTTGTTGAGAATAAAGTTCCCGATAATTTTGATGTAATAAATATCTCAAATGCATTCAATACAAGAAAATCTTCAGGAAAAAAAGCGATAAATATTTTAAAAAATATAGTGTTACCATTTTATATCTAAAATCGCATGAGCTTCAGGGATTAAGATAACAACTTTACTATTTTTTGTATGATGGTATTTTTAAATTAGATCGAATTTGGTTTGTTCCTATTATAATCTATTTAAACTTAAATTCTCTATTTATCTATTTGAATCATAAAACTTTTATGATTTCTCGTATTCTTTTCTTCAATTATAACATAAGAATTAAATGTAATTCATACGACGTGAACTAATAATGGTAAAAGTGAAAAATCCAGACGAAATCGCTAAACTAGTCACTTCTGGTTCATATGAAAAGAAAAGGATTTTTAGTATTACTGCTCACATTGACCATGGAAAAACTACTGCTACAGATTACTTATTACGTAGAGCGGGACTTATGAGACCTGAAGATGCAGGTCAACTTCAGATGACAGATTCTGATGATGAAGAACAAGAGAGAGGTATTACTATATTCACTTCAGTTGTACTCCTTGCATTCAATGATCCACGAAAGCCTGATGATGAAGAACCTTATATTATTCAACTTAACGATACCCCTGGCCATATAAGTTTTACAGGAGAAGTATCACGAGCTCTTAGAGGCAGTGATGGTGCTATAATATTAGTAGATGCTCTTGAAGGAGTTATGACTCAAACCGAAACTAATATTAGGCTATCTGTAGGTGAAGAATTCTGTAAACCAGTTCTTTTTATCAATAAGGTCGATAGATTAATTAGTGAATTAAAACTAAGTCCTAAAGAAACTTTTGCAAAAATCGATAAAATTACACGAGAAATCAATGATTTAATTAGAAAAGTCAGACCAGAAGGCTCTGATTGGGGGATAGATTTTGCCAAGAATTCAGTGGCAGTTGGTTCTGCTAAGCATGGATGGGGTTTCACGTATGAAATCCTTCTTGAAAAAGGTATGAAACCACAAGATGTTTTTGCTAAATATAATGAGGGAGATATTCAGTGGTTGAGAGACAATTTACCTTTGGATGAACCAATGTTGAGGATGATTGTAGATCACCTACCAGATCCCATTTCTGCTGCAAAGTATAGAATTCCTCATATTTGGGGTGGCGATTTAAATTCAGACTTAGGACAAGCTTTACAAAAAAGTGATCCAAATGGTCCTCTTTATGGGATGATCACTAAAATTTTCCTTGATCCTAAGAGAAATTATCAAGCAACTTTGATAGGCAGAGTGTTCAGTGGCACATTTGATCAAACAGATTCAATATATCTTGTAAATAGTGATTCAAGTAATCGAGTGAAGAGGTTAGGTGTTATGGAAATAACAGACATTTTGGATATTCCTAAGATCCCTGCAGGAAACTTATTTGCCCTCTTTGGGTTTATTTGTCCTTCTGGTGAAACTTTTATGTCTACGCATGATGTCCCAAAGGATAAAGAAGAAAAGAAAAGAATACCATCTTTTGAAAAGATTCATTATGCATGTGAAGCTGTAGTGTCGAGAAGTATAAAATCGAAAGATCCTCATGAAATTGATAAATTAGATGAAGTAGTAGGCAAGTGGCTTAAAGCAGATCCCACAGCAGAGTATAGAAGGGATGAGGAATCAGGTGAATTCATTCTTTCTGGTATAGACCCACTCCAAATTGAAATTCTAGTTAAAAGAATCAATAATCAAGTAGAAATTGACATTGGAGAACCAATTATCGTTTATAGAGAAAAAATTACTAGAAAGAGTCCAGATTATTATACAAAATCAGCAAATACACACAACCGTATTTTATTATATATTGAGCCTTTGGATGAAACAACTGAAAGATTAATCGAAACTGGAAAAGTTAATGATCTACAGAATGAAAAGGATAGAGCTCAGATACTTAGAGAAGAAGCAGGATGGGATGCCAAGGAAGCAAGACGTATAGTCGATGTATATCAAGGAAGTGTCCTTGTAAATGGGACTTCTGGATTACAGAGATTTGATCGTGTTAGATCTTATTTGAGTGCTGCATTTAGAGATTGGCTTGGTAATTGTATTTTAGCTAAAGAACCTGCTACTGGAATTAAAGTTATATTCACAGATATGACAATACATGAAGATCCCCGTCATACACAATATGGACAGATTGCGGGTATGGCTTTCTCAGCTTTATCTTTATCAATGCTAGACGCAGATCCTCATCTTTTTGAGCCAATCCAGAAGATAGATGTAAAAACACCACAAGGAACTGAAGGAGGAGTAACAGCAATTATAACTAAACGACGAGGAAGAATTACTAATGTTATACCTGAAGGTGAATATGTAAGGATCCAAGGTCAAATTCCTGCAGCTGAGATAATAGGGATCGCAGATGATATTAGAGGCTCCACCCAAGGAAGAGCCTTTTTTGGATATGAATTCAAAGGTTTCGAAAAAGTTCCTCCAAGTTTGGAAGAAAATCTTATTATGGAAATTCGTAGACGTAAAAGTATGCCTGAGGAGATGCCATCCAGAAAGAGCTGGGAACGATTCATATATAAACGTACATAATTTTTTTTCATTCCTTTTTTAAATTAGTTTGAAAAAACAAAATCAAGTTTAATAGAAACTTGAGATCTTAGCAATCATACTGATCTTTAAAATTAAAAGAGATTTGTTAGAATAATAAGGCTATGTTTGAATAATAAACAGATTAGATTATTATAAGTAGAGATATTGATTTTTATATTGTAGCTCGTTGGTATAATTTAAATATTAAGGTTTGAAAAGCTTCTTTAACACCCTGTCCTGTTAAAGCACTCGTTCTGAAATATTCAATAATATTGTGTTCTTGGGCAAATTTCTTTACATGAACATCTGATGTTTCATAATTTGGACTAGAAGCTATTGCATTTTGATCAATTAAATCAGCTTTATTTCCAAGTAATAGTATGGGTATACTCCCACAGGCCTCTTTAATGTTAGATAGCCACTTATTAATACTACGATAAGTTTCAATTTCTTCAGGGGCAAGAGAAAAGACAATAATTGCTCCTCTACTTCCCTTATAAAATCTATCACGTAGGGAACTGAATGATTCTTGACCCGCTAAATCCCATATAAATAACTCTACCTTTTCTCCACCTAAACTTTCTTCATATCTTGAGAATTGCATACCTAGAGTAGAAATATAATCTTTTTCAAATGTATTTGTTGTATATCTTTTAATTAGCGATGTTTTCCCTACAGCAGCATCCCCAACTACAGTTATTTTAAAACCAAAAGCTTTTTCACTCATCTTTTAAATTTTAAATCAATTTTTTAATTTATTTTCCTAATAGTATAAATAAGATTTTTTAAGCCTTGCTAAAACATTTTTAAAAATATTGACCCATGGGATAGTTAAATATCAAGAAGTAACAATGTAAATATAATCTTAAGGAATTAATCACTCAAAAAATTCAAATAAATAATCAGCATTTGAATTTCTAATTCAAATATTGAACAGGTTAATTAATTGCTCAGTGTTATCTACTAAAATATCGGGTTTATGTTCGAGAAGTGTTTCCTTTTGGGCAAGACCACTAGCAACACATATCATTCGAGTTTTAGCAGCCTTTCCCGCCTCAATATCAGTTGACATATCACCAATAAAAATAGCTTCTGAGGGTTTAATTTTCCATTTTTCAAGAATTTTAATAATTCCTTCAGGGCTAGGTTTCACTTCTGCTACTTCATTAAATCCTATTATAATGCCAAAAAAATTAGTTAAATTAAATTTTTCTAAAACTTCTTCAGCGTATTGACTTTTATTATTAGTTAATATTGCCAATTTTAGTCTTTTTGATAATTTTGAAATTAAACCATCTATTCCATCAAATATAACGGCTTCTTCTCGGTATTTATTAAATTGATTGAACAAGAAGATAGCTATCCTTAACTTTTTAAAAAAACTTAGTCCTTCTAGAGATTTAATTTTTAATAATTCATAAGAATTAAGGAGAATTTTAGGAACGGGATAATTTTGGATCTCTTCGATTAAATGAGCGATTTCCTCCATAACAGCATCGCGATTAACCTTTAATTCATATTTTTCTATCCCATCATCAATTGCTTTTTTTATAGCATTTGTAATATCATAAATCACACCATCTAAGTCGAAAATTATGCCTTTATAATTTTCTAAGTTAATTTTATCCATATTAATGTGAATTAATATTTTGCATAATTTTAATTATACGGATCTCAAAATTTATAGAATCAAAGAACTATTATTTATATTAAATTAAAAAAAAAATGTTTCCTTATCAAAATCTGTAGCTTATGAATGAAAATCAAGGAGAAGAAAACGAACAACAACAAATAGAAGAAAAACAAGGAAAAGAGGATGATTTAGAAACCTATATGAGAGACATAAAGGCTCTTGAAACTGATTTTTCGGATTTAGAAGATTTAGATATGGAAGAGCTTAAAGAAATAAAAGATGCTATTGACAAGGTTAAGGAAGGAGAAGAATTACCTGAAGATGAAATAATTAGTGATCAACTCACTACTGAAGAAGAAGTTATTGATGAATTTGAAAAAGCAAAAGAAGTCAAGGAAGCTATGATTTCAGATTTTTCGGATATGGATGAAATTGACTTTGATGAATTAAGAGAAATGCAAGAGGCTATAGAAACTGTAAAACATGAAGCTATTGAGCCTTCACCCGAACAAGAGAGTGAAATTCAATCTACTCAAGAAGTCTCTAAAGAATTGGAGGATAGGATTAAACAAGAACTTTTAAAAAGGAAAGAATTAGAAGTAGAGGAAGTTATCACACCTGAAAAGTTTTTAGACTATATCCGCAATAAACGCGATAAAATATGGTATCACGCGCTCTATTATTTGGTTTTTAACATTGAAGATCATATTGCTTCAAAAACATTATTATTTGATGTATTAAAAGAGGTAACAAGTAAATCTCCTATTGATCCTATTCCTGAACACCAATTTTATTTTGGCCTTGGATATATATTAAGATTAACCTTAAATAGCAAAAATATTGTACGTTTTTTGAGAGATGGCAAGTTTAAAATTAATGTTAATGTAGATAAGTTAAAAGAAATATTAGAGGAAGCTGGTGAACCCATAAGTACAAGACCAATTATAAAAGAAGAAGAGAAAAAAAGGATGTTTAAGGATTTTCTTGATGATGAATTTCTTGATATTTAAATCTTGTATAATTGAATAAGAAAAATGAATAAGAAGCCTTCTTTATTAATAATCGGAAATTCAAATGCAGGAAAAAGCTCAATAACTAGATTATTAATGCCAAATCCTAGAAAATTTAAGGGTAAAATTGGGAAAACCCCAGGTAGCACATTATTGATTAAACCTATTACTCAAGATAATTTACCTTATAAAATAATTGATCTTCCAGGATTTGGATATCTTAGTAACTCCAGTCGTAGAAGAGCAGAACATATAAAAAAGCAAATAGTAATTCATATTGAGAAACATTATCAAGATTATTTTTTTGGATTAATAGTGATTAACATCCTTAGAATTGAGGATGAATTATACAAGTTTTTTATTAAAAATCAGAAAACGATCCCTTTAAGTTTTGAATTAATTCAATTTTTAAGTGAATTTAAGATACCGCTTCTTATTATCTTCAATAAAATAGATAAAATTTCAAATCTCGACAAGAAAAATTTAATATTCTTATTTGTTAAATCAGCAAAAGAATATGGTTTGAATTTGATACATCTAGATGATTATAAATTTGAGAGGCAGTTAGAAATGCCATATTTAGAATTTTCTGCATTAAAAAAAATAAATTTATCGAAGTTAAGACAAATTATTCAAAAATTTTTGATACAAACCTAGGATCTAAACTTATTTTTAATGATTTTTTAATCCAATATGAGTAGATATGAGAAATTTTAGCTCAGAATAGTCTTTTACTGAAGGAAATTCAGAGAACTCTCTTTTTATATTCATCGGTGGCCGGAATAATATACCATATTTTGCCTCTTTTAACATGTCAATGTCATTATAGGAGTCCCCCACAGCGATAACATCATAATTCATTTCCTTAAATGCTAGTACTGTTTTCTTTTTCATATCTGTAATTCTTAACTTATAATTTATTATTATACCCGTATTATCTATTTCAAGATTATGACATAAAACTAGAGGATATCCAAGTTTTTTCATGAGTGGCTTGGTAAATTCACTAAAACTACCAGTGATTATGACTAATTGTGTAACAGATTTTAACCATTCTATAAATTCTAAAGCTCCTGGTAAGAGTTCTATATTTGAAATTATTTTTTTAATATCAAATAAAGTAATGTGATTATCTTTCAGAATCTTTAATCTTCTTTTCATAAGAACGTCATAATCAGGGATGTCTCGTGTGGTTAACATAAGCTCATTTATTTCTGTAGTTTTAGCTATTTCTTCCCATATCTCTGGAGTAAGTACCCCCTCTAAGTCAAGGCAGACAATAAACATGTTATTATGACAAATAAAGATAGCAATATGAATTTTTCGAAATTTCAAGGAAAGAAAAATATAATTACAATTTGTTTATTTTGGGATTCTTATTCTTATCCCAATTTACTGCAAATAAGAAGTCTCTGCTTGGTTGATTTTTATATATTAATGGAAACCCACTTAAGTTCTCAAACTCTTGAGCAAGATTTTCTAAATAATCATATTCAGGAAAATAATATTGTAATTGCTTATCACTTTTCAATCTCTGTTTTATTAATAATGCTTTTGCCTGTAAAGTGAATCCCTTAATCTCGAAAAAGTTTGGGTTGGCATTTTCTATAAATTTAACATACTTCTTTATAAGTTGTTTATTAACATTTAGATCTTTAACTGCGGTTAATCTTACAACTGTTCTACAAGAGAGTGAATTTATTAAATCCAGACTTTTCATTATCTTCATCCAACCATTTTTAATCATGGGACGACAAGCTTTCTTGTAAATCTGCTCATCTGGAGCGGGTAATGTAACATATAGTTGAGAAGGTAGGTGATCTAAATTCTCAATTCTTTCTGGTAGGGTACCATTGGTAACTACAAAATTAGTCATTTGACGATTCGTAAATTCTTGAACAAATTCAGAAATTCTTGGATATAAAAGAGGTTCTCCATCGAGAGAAATAGCAGCATGATTTGGTACCATTGCTTCACTATGTGCTTGAATTATCTCATCTGGTGAAGTTAATTCCCTATTAATTAATACTTCTAATTCATCTCTAGAGCCAATACAACAGTTAATATCATCATCTAATCTAAAATTATTGAAAGTATGATTAATTGGTTTAATATATTCTTGATTCTTCAGAAGAGTAACTGCTCGTTCGATTTTATTTTTAGAAACATGTATATTATTACTGAGTGAGTTTATATTATGGATTTGACGATCATTCAAAAGCATAAAATATAGAATGTCAATCATTATTTCATAATTATCGATGTATCGCCTTAAGGGTAAGTGGTTTTTAATTATATCCCTATGGTGCCGTAACATTTCATCAACAAGAAACTTAGGATTATCTGGTTCAACATTAAATTCTCTTCCAAGCGAAGCAGATTCAATATCCCTCCAACAAAAAACACATTGATGATTACAAAAGGGTAATGAAGGAGTATTTTGTAAACATCTATGACTTTGAATTCCAAAAACGCCTTTATAGCAATTACGATTATCTCTTCCAGTCATTAATCTCTGTTCAAGCCAATGGCATGGTTTAACAGATGAATGTTTGTGTTCTCCAACAATTCTATATGTAGTTTTTGTGTACGCCTCAACGAACTCATTTGTGATTTTGTTATCTATGATAAAAAGGTTTTTCATTAAAGAACCACCTTGAACTCAATATTCTCACTAAATTATAAATAAATGTATTTTATTAAGATATTAAATTATTTTCTTAAAAATTATAAGTACATAAATAATTAGTATTATACTTATAGATTATAATCAAAATTGCGTGTTCATTTTCCAAAGATAAATAAAAAATTGGTTGGAAATGTTAAATAGAGTTAAAAGTGAGTTACTAAATTTAGGTTTAAAGTTTATTTCAATAGATGAAAAAATTGTTAGGATGATACTTGAAACTAGTCCTTCAAATATAAATGAAATTGTAATTCTGCCAGCGACAAAGATTATTATGAAGAAATTAATAAAGAAATTACAGAATAAACGGATATATGGTAGAGTTTATAACGGGGAATTAAATAATATAAAAGTGAGTATAATACGTTCTTTAATAGGAGCTCCTAATTGTGCAATGGCAGTGGAGAGTTTAAAAAGATGCAAAACAAAAGTAATTATCAGAATAGATCTATGTGGAGGGATCGAGAATTCAAATTATCCAATTAATATAGGTGACATTTTAATTCCCAAGTTGGCTTATTGTGATGATGGTACAAGCCCTCAATATTTAAGAACAAATCCCTCATTAATAAATGAATTAGAATCTATTCATAACCCTATGGCTCAATTTCAAAATTTAGTAACGGGAAATCAAACCATTTTTATTATTCAACCGAATAAAGCGTTAAAAGAGATATTACTTGAAAAAGGCTTAACACTCTTAAGTAATAGGGTAAAGGAGGTCACCCTATGGACAACTGACGCACTATTTTGTGAGACCACAGAATTTATACGATCTATGCAAACAATAAATATACAAGGTGTTGATATGGAATCATCAGTGCTGTTTTTATTAGGCAAATTGTATAATATTAAAACAGCTTCTATTCTTTCTGTGTCAGACTTGCCAGGAAATCCAAAATATGATTTATTAATGTCAAAAGATATCCATCCAGATATGGAAAATGGAATAAATAACGCAATTAAAATCTTAATTAATGCAATACCAAAAATTAAATACGATTTGTTTTAAAGTAAATTTACTTTTAATTAGGAATTATTTAGAAGTATAATAAGAAAAATCAAAGAATTAAAGTCCTTTTAATAGTTGAGTAAAATCAGGTTCTTCAAAAAATTCATTATATTTTTTAAGAAGTTGAATATTTACTAAATGAATTTTTTTTCCTGATTGATTTTTTGTGGATTTTAAAAGATTGAGTTCTTTTAATTTTTTAATATGGTATAAGATTGTTCCCGAATAGATATCAAGATTTTCTCCCATTTTTGAGACTGTTACTTCTTCATTCGTAAATATCTCTTCTATTAATTTAGGGATCAAAGGATTTAAGAAGATTATCTTATATTTATCATAATCCTCTGGCATATCAATTAGAAAATAATGAAGAGTTTTTCCAATTTTTTTAGATCTTATTAATTTAAATCGTTCAAGTGTCATTATATGTTTCAAAAATGGTGTTCTCGTGATTTTCAATTCTTCTTCAATTTTATCGTCTCTAGCATGGATTCCCGGATTTTCTTTTACAAAATCTAGAATATTTACTAATTTTTTGTTAGTTAGTATTTCTAATTTAGTGCGTCTTTCATTTGTTACAATCCAATTTTTTTCTTCTAAACTTCGAATTGCTAGAAAAATTTCCTCTTTACTATATCCTTTTCTGTAAGAAAGCTTTGCAATACATTTAGCATATAATTTTTCAATTATAGGATATTTTTGGATTTGACTTTCTGATTCAATTTCAAATTCGATATCATACCTTTTTAATTTTAGTATTTCTTTGGCAATCTCCAATACATCTTTTTCAATTTCAGTTAGTTCTTCAATAATTTCTTCTTTTATGATTTTCTTTTCTTCTAATACACTTTTTTCTTGTAAAGGTCTGAAATCAAGACGCCTAAATGAACTGTCCTGTAAACTTTCTTTTTCTTTGGTTCCTCTGGGTTCTCTTCTTTTTTCAAGTGACATTATTACGCGTTTTCCTCTAAAAATTGGACAAACCTTACTTGTTCTTCAATATCCATGTATTTTAATTCTTCAACAATTTTATCATAATGTTTAGGTTTAACATTAGGAAGTTTGCGAATCCTGTTAATCAGTTTTTTGGGTATTTCTTTATATAAATTAACTATAGCTTCGATATATTTTATTTGTTCTTCTTTTGTTAAGAAAGCCACTTCTTCCAGTAATTCTTTCTTTTCTTTTTTAGAAATTTTTAAATCTGTTATTTGCTTCCTTAAATCTTTTGATAAGACTGCAAATATTTTTGAGAAATATTCTTTAACTAGTTTTTTATCTTTCTCATCTTTAACAGGCAGAAGTGAATCATGTAATTTTAATTCAAATTCTTCTTCCCTTTTTTCTTTTTCTCTTTTATCTATTTTTGGTGAGATCTCTTTAAGTTCCTCAGTAATAATTTCTTCCCTTTTTTCTTTTTCAAATTTAATCTCATCTTTTTCGGGAACTATTGGTACTTTGATTGCAATTGGTTTTTCTTCTGGTTCTAATTCTATCACTCTTTCTTCATGAGTCACTTTCTCTTGGCGTTCTATTTTTCTATAGGGAGGCGTTGGAGGCGTTGGAGGGATCGGTGGAGTTGGAGGATAATATTCTGGTTTTTCTACTATAGCTCTTTTTTGGGTTTTCTCTGGGGGTTTACCAAGACATAAGAAAAATATTAATATCCCTTTTAATAGTATAAAGATCCCAGCCGCAAAAAATATAGTTCCAAAAATTCCAAGAATAAAGATTTGAGCTGAATCTTTTAATACAAATTTTTCCTTCTCTCTTATTTTATTTTTTAGCCTATGATCTATAAGTAATGTTATTAATGTGATCAGTAGAAAACCTGAATAGATTAGTAACAGTAAAGGGATTTCGATATAAACAGGAACATGTATTATAAGTCTATAATCTGTAGGGAGGTAAATTTGCTCTATATATGCATAATATATCCCAAGAAGGATAATTAGCAAGCCTGCTTTAGTAGAAAAATAATTCAGTGAATTCTTTCCAAGTAAACCATAGTCATATACTTTAAAATCTTTATTTCTAGGGTCTGTAATTACATAGATTAAGATAAAAATCCCTTTAATGAGTATTATTACCCCAAGACCATATAAAACACAACCTAATATCCCCCAGCATAACGAATCTAAAAATATTTCATTGTATTTTTCCTCCTTTACTTTCTGGGTTATATGCGTCCTATCATATATCAAGAGAAATAGACTAATCAAGCCAATTAAAATTCGCTCAAACAGGATGAATCCGATATTATCCCAATTAAAAACTATTTCTACAATTAGCCCAAAAGATATACATGTAAAAATAAATAAAGGTATGAACGATATTTTGTTTAAAAATTGGATTATTTTTTCTAAATTAGATGATTTTTTTTCTGACAATATATGATAAGGCTTTTTCTTCCTTTGATATGGAGTTGGAGCAGGTTTAAACTTCACTCCTTTTAAAACAAAAGGAGAACCGCATCTTTCACAATAAACTTGAACATTGCTTTGTATTAAGTGTGAAAGTTCTTCTGGAAACGCATATCCACATTCCCTACAAACAAATACCTTAGACATATGCTTTTATTACACCTTTATAATTATATTCTTGTTCGTTAACTTTAATTTTTTTTGTTTAAAAAGATAAAAAAGTTTAATTGGTGAGAGAAATCTAAAATTTAACTTCTACTTTTTCCTAAGAAATAAATAGTAACAATTGATTTTAAAAAAAATGTAGTCCAATTTTTACGACATTATGAAAAGAGATTTAATTAAATCAAATATTTTCAATTAATTTTTTCCAATTTAGGGATTTAACTGTTTTATGAAGAAAATGATCATCATCTACTATATTATATACTAGATTTGTAAAGAATTTTTCGGCCAAAGCTCTAGACTGCTTTATTGGAACAACTTTATCATTCTTACCATGAAAAATGATAACAGGAACATTAACAGGAGAATAGATCTTAGGACTTAGTTTTGGTATAGATAAAACTGGAGCGAGTAAAATCAATTTAGATACATTTCTAGGGTTTTGAAACGTATATAGAGCTCCCATAAGACCTCCAAAACTAGAACCGATAATAATCCACGGACTCTTATTATTTAAAATTAAATATAACTGTTTCATACGTTTCTCTAATAACAATTTAGATGATATATTTGGATTATATTCTTCAAAATCTGGAGTTATGCATCCTGGTAACACCTTAAATAAAAATCGCCCTTTAAAACCTTTCCCAGAACTTTCAAGCCCATGAATAAAAATAATATTTGTCATTTTTTTTACTTTTTCAGGGATTATCAATCTCTTCTCTTATTAATCTCATTTCTTTCCTGTGACCGAAGAAAACAAGAAGTCCGAAAATAGTAAAATAACTGATTAAAATTAATAGAGTAATAAAATAATATTTATATGTAAAACTTAAGAAATTGAGAGCTAAACCAATTATAAAACCCGTGAATAATCTAGATTCAGTTGTACTTTTTCTTAATAAAAGTCTTTGGGTCCCCCAGTCAATTAAACCAGGTATAGGAAGGATTGTACACAAAAAAATAGCAATTTCAGCACTAATATTAACCTGATAGATTTTCTGGAATAGATATGTTGAAAATAAAGCTATTAACCCACCTAATATGACTCCTGAGCACCTACTGCAGAAATAAATTTTCGTTCTACCAAATTTAAGATAAAAAGTATGATCACTTGCAGAAATAGGATGGTGTGTTAAAAATATGTGATACAATTGTTTTTCTTCTTTAGCAAGAATTTTATCATATATAACAAGCAATATAGGAATGATGAGATTTATTGAGATAAAAGCTTGGAGAACATACTTCAATCCATAATTAATAACAATTACTTCAAATGTATAGAGGTCTCCGTAATAGAAAAATTGAATACCAATAATGAGACTGAAAATTATAAAAGAAACAATGACTAGAGCTATAAATGCATAAAACACCTTAATTTTATCATGATATTTTAATGGATGATATTTATAGATCCCTGATAAAAAACCTAATATAGCTACAATAAAACACCATTCCAGATAAAGAGGATCATAAAATGCTAATTGGAAGAGTAGTTCCCCAAGAAATCCAGAGATTAATCCTTGTATTGGACCTGCTAATACAGAAAAGAAAGTAAAAATTAAAAGTGTAATCCCAAATTGAATCGAAAACTCTTGGTTCGATATAAAAAGAGTAGAAATTGAACCAAAAGGTTCGGAAATGTAAACATAAGAGATTGTAATAAAAGCAATAATTAATAAGTTTAAAAAAATAAACCTTAAAATATTGCTATGCTCTTTTATCTGAGCAGGTTCAGTCAAGGTACATTCATACTTTTTTTTTATTTAGAATATTAATTCTAAGATTTATTAGTTAAAAATTTCATCAAGCTCTTCAATTAAATTCTTCTTTGTAAGCTCAAAACCCATTCTCAAAACTTTTAAAATCGTGGCTCTCCCGAGAAGAACTTTTAAGATAGAATCGTCTTGTTCAACGATAGCAATTCCCTCTTCGTTATAATCTAGCTGACGTTTTAAAGCTTGATATGCCTTTTCCTTTGTTTTAAAAGCTGCTCTAGATAACTCATTGTAATCTTTAATACTCTCTTTTATATTTAATAATAATATACTTTCTTCTACTTGTGTTTCAAAGCATTTTTTTGTAACTTGTTTTAATATATTGTAATTCTGGTGGTCTTTTTTACACTGTTTATCTGTTTGATCATTCTCTAGATAGATATGAAAGTTTTTATTAATAATTCTCTCAAGTTGCTCTTTTGAGTTATCCCCGTTTTTTATAAACTCTTTAGCAGAATCTAGAGTGACTTTTATCTGTTCTAATGTTCCGACTTTAGCATCTTTATCAGACCAATATTTATAAAAAGATTTGACAATTGGTTTAACAACAAAATTTAGAGAACCTGCATCTACTTCAGAATCTAAAATATCACGACCATAATTTAAACTGGTCTCCATTTGTTCAATCATCCGTTTCTCTAAGATTTTATAGTTTCTTTCTATGTAGTCCATTATTAATTTCCAATCTCATTAATGCTATAATAACTTTTAAAATCTATCATTAAATTAATATTTTAACTATTTTTGGGTGTATGTATCATTGAGTGCTTTAATAAATTCTTCCTTCGTCATTTCAAATCCCTTCCTCAGTGCTTTCACGATGATTTTCCGACCTATTGGAAGTTTAAGTATGGAAGGATCCTCTTCAACTATTTTAATACCTTCTTCTGTGAAATCTAACTGTTTCATTAAATTTTTGTCAGCTATTTCTTTGGATTCAAATGCAATACGACATAAATCACCATAGTTATCCACATCCTCTTTTACATCCAAAAGCTTCACAACTTCTTTCAAATAATTTATAAACGTCTCACAAGCAACTTGCTTTAATCTTCTATAATTTTTATGTTGCTTACTACATTGTCGATATGTTTGGTCCGCTTCAAGGTATTTTGGAAAATTTTTTTTTAGAATATCATTTAAAACCTCATTAGAATTCCCATTTAGCAATAATTTCTTACCAGAGTCTAATGTGACTTTGATTTGTCTAAGTGTCCCATCCCTTGCATCATTTTGAGCCCAATAATCATAAAAAGATTTGACTATTGGCTTAATAATGAAATTTAAGAGACCTGTATCTAATTCTATATCTATAAGTTTCCTTCCTAAGGCAATTGAACTCTCCATTTGTTCAATCATTCTTTGTTGAACAAGATGATAATTCCTTTCAATATAATCCAATGCTTAATCTCCATTTAGTTCCTTAAAAAAAATTTAAATTAGCAAACTCAATTAAGTATAATTAAAAGAGTTTTTTCTTTTAAAATAATTTCATAAGTTTTATACTCTTAATTTTATGTGTTTAAGATATATTCAAAATCAATTTAATAATTACATTAAAAAGGAAAAAAAATATTAAACATTAAAAAACATAGAATTAAATAGATGACTACTTACTATTTTAAAATCCTAATTCTTGGTGACTCTGACACCATTCATTTTTATGCTTCAAGAGCTTTTAATGAGCCAGGAGAAGATTATGAAACTTATTTTAAATGGTACAAAGAAATTAAAGTCTTTGAAGATGTTTGCGATTTAGAGATTGATGCAATCACAAGTATATCTGCTGATTTGGATGAAATAATTCCAACTGTAGATGGGATAATTTATTTTTTAAATCCTTTAATCCAAGAAGAATCAGAGATGTTTGAAATGATACTTCCAGATATTTTTTCAGTAAAACACGATATCCCAACAATTGTTATTTTTTATGACCAGAATGGAGTCCTTCCTATCTCTGTTAATGACTTATTGCAACATGTATGGGTCAATTTTCCCAGTTTAGAGGCTTTCGTAAATCTTTCCCCTAGTGAATTTCACCAAGCCTTACAATCTCTATGTTTAGCAATGATTAATGGAGATACGCCATTGAATATTGAAAATGCATGGATGAGATTTCCAATATTTATTCAGATGGCTAATATCTATTTCAATAATCAAAATTATTATTATGCTGCTTTAGCTATCAGAAAAGCTGCGTTAATTGCAGATATTTATAAAAAAGAGGAATTCTTT